>NZ_CP043006.1:6010000-6012500 GCF_008086345.1 Chitinophaga sp. XS-30
TGGGAACTTTTCCTTCCGAAAAGAAGATAAAAAAGTCCCGGCAGAACGCCGGGACTTTCAATAAATATGGCAGTTACCTACTCTCCCGCATGATATTGCAGTACCATCGGCCATGAGGGGCTTAACTTCTCTGTTCGGAATGGGAAGAGGTGAACACCCTCGGCAAAACCACCATAAGATCTTGCATATCTTGTGTGTGTTGTCCGGTCCTGCTTGTTTCCCTTTCCGCTGATCATGGATCAGGGGCGGGGTACCGGCAGGCAGACCAATAAATTTACATATCGGGAAGTTGTAAAGCATCCGTTTGGCCGCATTTGCATGCCGGCGTACGGGATGTGCAATAAATAAAATTAAAGCTTACGGGCAATTAGTACTACTCGGCTTCGATGTTACCACCCTTACACCTGTAGCCTATCAACGTCATCGTCTCTGACGGCCCTTAAAAGTAAACTCATCTTGAGGTAAGTTTCACGCTTAGATGCTTTCAGCGTTTATCTTGCCCGTACATAGCTACTCTGCACTGCACCTGGCGGCACAACAGATACACCAGCGGTACGTACGACCCGGTCCTCTCGTACTAAGGTCATGTCCTCTCAATTTACTAACGATCACAACAGATAGGGACCGAACTGTCTTGCGACGTTCTGAACCCAGTTCACGTGCCACTTTAATCGGCGAACAGCCGAACCCTTGGGACCTTCTCCAGCCCCAGGATGTGACGAACCGACATCGAGGTGCCAAACCTCCCCGTCGATATGAGCTCTTGGGGGAGATCAGCCTGTTATCCCCGGAGTACCTTTTATCCTTTGAGCGATGGCCCTTCCATACAGAACCACCGGATCACTTTAGCCTGCTTTCGCACCTGCTCGGCTTGTCTGCCTCACAGTCAAGCACCCTTATACTAATGCGCTCTACGTACGATTACCAACCGTACTGAGGGTACCTTTGCGAGCCTCCGTTACTTTTTAGGAGGCGACCACCCCAGTCAAACTACCCACCAAACAATGTCCTCACTTGCGCGAGTTAGACTCTAAGTAACAGAAGGTTGGTATTTCAACGTTGACTCCACGACTCCTGGCGAAGCCGCTTCATAGTCTCCCAACTATCCTACACATCTGGCACTCAAAATCAATGTTAAGTTGTAGTGAAGGTTCACGGGGTCTTTCCGTCCCGTTGCGATTAACCGGCATCTTCACCGATACTACAATTTCACCGAGCTCGTGGTAGAGACAGTGTCCAACTCATTAGACCATTCGTGCAGGTCGGAACTTACCCGACAAGGAATTTCGCTACCTTAGGACCGTTATAGTTACGGCCGCCGTTTACTGGGGCTTCAGTCAGAAGCTTTGGCTTGCGCCGAACATCCTTCCTTAACCTTCCAGCACCGGGCAGGTATCAGGCTCTATACGTCATCTTTCGATTTTGCAGGGCCCTGTGTTTTTGTTAAACAGTTGGTTGGACCATTTTACTGAGGCCGCATCACTGCGGCACGCCTTATCCCGAAGTTACAGCGTCAATTTGCCTAGTTCCTTTACCACGGATCACTCGAGCGCCTTAGGATATTCTCCTCGACTACCTGTGTCGGTTTACGGTACGGGCTGCTATAACCTAACCTTAGAGGGTTTTCTTGGAAGTCTGATTAGGGACATTATCAGCGCGGCCGAAGCTTTGCTGTACTATCAGGTTCAGCATCCTCTGCGGATTTTCCTACAAAAGATATACCTACACCCTTTAACGCACTATTCCGTAAGTGCGCAGTCCTTTCACTACTCCGTTACCCCATCGAAATTATAGCAGGTGCTGGAATATTCACCAGCTTGCCATCAGCTACGCCTTTCGGCTTTGCCTAAGGACCCGACTAACCCTGATCCGATTAGCGTTGATCAGGAACCCTTAGTCTTGCGGCGAGAAGATTTTTCATCTTCTTTATCGTTACTTATGCCTACATTTTCTTTTCTGTACGCTCCAGCATGCCTCGCGGCACACCTTCAATGCAGTACAGAATGCTCCCCTACCGATCACCCGCCTGGCGGGGATCCTAAAGCTTCGGTTGTATGTTTGATGCCCGATCATTTTCCGTGCCCAAACCCTCGACCAGTGAGCTGTTACGCACTCTTTAAATGAATGGCTGCTTCCAAGCCAACATCCTGGCTGTTGTAGGGTTTGAACTGCGTTTGTTCAACTTAACATACGATTAGGGACCTTAGCTGTTAATCTGGGTTATTTCCCTCTCGGCCATGGACCTTAGCGCCCACAGCCTCACTCCCGCAGATATATCATAGCATTCGGAGTTTATTAGGGTTTGGTAGGCGGTGAAGCCCCCTAGCCCAATTAGTAGCTCTACCTCTATGATACGTCTATATACGAGGCTGTTCCTAAAAACATTTCGGGGAGAACGAGCTATCTCTCAGTTTGATTGGCCTTTCACCCCTATCCACACGTCATCCCATAGCTTTTCAACGCTAATGGGTTCGGTCCTCCAGTTTGTGTTACCAAACCT
>NZ_CP043006.1:6017500-6183078 GCF_008086345.1 Chitinophaga sp. XS-30
GTTCAGCGGCTTTAGGCTGCGCGAATTCCAGCGGCATATCATCCGGCCGGTCGTCTTTCACCACTTTATCCAGCGCTTCGGCAAAACTGCTCTTCTTTCCGGATGGAGGAGGAGCGGTATCACCGGAAGCCCTTGTCAATGCTGCCTGAACATCTGCCTGCACATTGTCCATCATCGCTTTTGTTTCCTCACTGGCCGTATCATCAGACAACCTCGTCACCACTACCTCTTCCTGCGGCGCTTCCACACCTGCACCGCCACCGGCAGCATTCAGTGTCGCAAAGGTCTGCAGATCATATAATGCAAATTCTTTATCCCCGGTGTTCTTGAGCAGATAACCATAATCCCGCTGCCCGGTAATACGAAGAGTATATTCCTGCTCCGGCATCCCGTTCTTCAGAAAACCGACGGTCACCGGCACTTTCCCCTGGGGCAGCTTTGACAGGATCACATACCCCCTGGAGGAGGAACTGACCACCTTCCCGTTCAGCTTCACGTAAAACGGCTGCTGCTGCTCATGCTGGATATACACGAAATGCGCCTGGTCCTGCGCAGACAGGCCACCGGCCACCAAAAGGCAACAGAAAAGATATAACAGCTTTAATTTGGATCGATACATAACGTTACTACTAACAAATATTATTCCAGCACAATTAATACTTCCCCTTTCTCCACTGCTTTCCGTTCGGTGACCTTCACTTCTTTCACTACCGCATCGGAGGGGGCTTTGAATACATTCTCCATCTTCATGGCTTCCAGGATCAGCACCGGATCTCCCTTGCTGATGGCCTGTCCGGGTGAAACCAGCACTTTCAGCACCATGCCGGGCATCGGCGCTTTGATATCGTTCAGCTTGCGGGATGAGGCTTCTGAAATACCCATTGCCGCCAGCAGACGGTCCATCGGCTCTTCCAGCTTCACCTCAAAAAGGCGCTGCCCCAGCTGAAGCGTGACCGTTTTCGTGTCCCGGTCCGTTCTCACGACCTCGGCCACGTAACTTTTCCCGTCCATCAGAATGCTGTAACCGCCTGATGGCAGGGCTTCAGCACTCCATTCCGTTTTCCTGCCGTTACAGGATATCCCGTCCGCCGGGCTGGTTATTTCGAACGGCTGGGCGCCGTTCACTATTGCTTTGATCATCATTACAATTCCAAAAATAACAATTTTAACCGCTTGCGTCGTATTTGGGCCATTTGTTTAAATTTGACCCTTCCCCACGCAGTGAGGGGCTATTTTTGTTCTAAATAACAATTGCATGCATCATCATTTTCAGACATCTATTCGCACTTTACTGGCCGGCCTCCTGTTCACAGGGCTTTGCACAGGGGTGCTGGCCCAGACCGGTGGCGCCCGGCAGGAGGACCCGGCTCTCAGCATCTATCGGGCAACCCCCACCAAGATCAATAACCTGGTGCATACAAAACTGGATGTGAAATTCGACTACGCCAAACGCTACCTCCATGGCAAAGCCTGGATCGTATTGAAACCGCATTTCTATCCCACGGACAGCCTTACGCTGGATGCCAAGGGCATGGACCTGAAACAGGTATCGCTTGTACAGACGGGCAACACCGGCAAAACCGCTCCCACAGACCTGCTGCTGAGAACGGCCCGGCAAACCCCGCTGAAATATGCATACGACGGCCAGCAGATCCGCATCCAGCTGAATAAAACCTACAAGAACACGGAATCATATACGGTATTTGTAGAATACACCGCCAAGCCCGATGAGCTGGAAGTAAAGGGCAGCAACGCCATTACCGATGCCAAAGGCCTGTATTTCATCAATCCGGATGGCAAAGATCCCAAAAAGCCCATCCAGATATGGACACAGGGCGAAACGGAGGCTTCTTCCGTATGGTTCCCCACGATCGACAAGACCAATCAGAAAACCACGTCGGAGATCAGCATGACGGTGGATAAAAAATACGTTACCCTCTCCAACGGCCGGCTGGCCGGCCAGAAAAACAATGCGGACGGCACCCGTACGGACACCTGGCGGATGGACCTTCCCCATGCCCCCTACCTCTTCATGATGGCGGTGGGCGACTTTGCCGTGGTAAAGGACAAATGGCGCGATAAACAGGTGAACTACTACGTGGAGAAGGAATATGCGCCCCACGCCAAAGCCATCTTCGGCAACACACCGGAAATGATGACCTTCTTTTCCAAACTCCTGGACTACGACTATCCCTGGGTGAAATATTCCCAGATCGTTGTGCGGGACTATGTGTCCGGCGCTATGGAAAACACGACCGCCACCATTCATGGCGATTTCCTGCAGAAGACCGACCGGGAGCTGCTGGACGATGATGACCGTCTCGGGGAATCCGTGATCGCGCATGAGCTGTTCCACCACTGGTTCGGAGACCTGGCTACCTGCGAATCCTGGAGCAACCTCACCATGAACGAGTCCTTCGCGGATTACAGTGAATACCTCTGGTTCGAACATAAATTCGGCAAAGACGCCGCGGATGAACATGCCTACAGCGCCCTCAACAGCTACCTGGAAATGGCGGAATACCAGGGCGACCGCCACCTGGTGCGCTTTCATTATCACGACAAGGAGAATATGTTTGACCAGGTAAGCTACCAGAAAGGCGGGCGCATCCTGCATATGCTGCGCAATTACGTTGGTGATGACGCCTTTTTCAAAGCGCTCAATCTCTACCTGAAAGAACATGCCTTCAAAGCCACGGAAGCGCATCACCTGCGCCTGGCCATGGAAGAAGTGACCGGGCAGGATATGAACTGGTTCTTCAACCAGTGGTACTTCGGCCAGGGGTATCCCACGCTGGATATCAACTACGACTACAGCCAGGCCGGTACCGCCAAAGTGATCCTTACCCAGAAGGGTGAAAAGGTGTTCGACCTCCCCATCACGGTAGATGTGTACACCGGCGGCAAAAAAGAACGCCACAATATCCGCCTGACCGAGAAAGCCGATACCTTTTCGTTCGCTGTAAACGGCAAACCGGATTTCATCAATGTGGACGCGGACAAGGTGCTGATCCTCAGGAAAACGGACCGCCGGGACCTGAACACTTATGTATTCCAGTATAAAAATGCGCCGCAGTACCTAGACCGCCGCGAGGCTATTGAGGCCTGCCTGAAACAGCAGACCAGCAATGCCGGCGCCCGCGCTACGGCAATCGCTGCACTGAAAGACCCCTATGAAGGGCTCCGCGCACTTGCTGTCGATGGCCTGAAGCTGGATAACAATGACGTGAAGACCGCCGCCCTGCCCATCCTGCTGGACCTTGCGAAGAACGATAAACATTCCCAGGTGCGCGCAGCCGCGTTGAGACAGCTCGGCAGGCTGAAAGACACGGCATATACGCCGCTCTTTGAAGCTGCGCTGAAAGACCGCTCCTATATGGTGGAAGGCATTGCGCTGAATGCCCTCGCCGAACTGGATATGACCAAAGCGTACAGCCTGGCAAAGGCCATGGAAAAAGATGCAAAAGGTTTGCTGAGCAGCGGTATCGCCAATGTATATGCCCGGAACGGCAATATCGCCGATGTGCCTTTCTTTGCGAAGCAACTGGAGGAAACGAGCGGACAGGAAAAGATCGGCGCCGCTATCATGTACCTGAATATCCTGGCCAACGTGGACGATACGGAACTGGTCACCAAAGGCATCGACCAGGTGGTGGACGTTGTCACCGGGTTTAACAATACCTGGGTGAACAACTATATCATCAACCTGCTTGCGCCGATGGCGGAGAAAAAACACAGCAAAGCCGCCACAGCTGATGCCGCGCTGAAAGCGGAACTGACGAAGCAAGCGGAGTATGCTCAACAGGCAGCCGCGAAGATCAAAGCAAGTTCCAGCGAAGAATAATATGGGCGTCAGCGGCGGCGCTTTACCTGGCCGCCGTTGCGTCGCACACTTGAACATTCACCTTACTGTCAGCAGGCAGTTTCCGGGAACGGGAGCTGCCTGTTTTCGTTGTATCCCCAAGGCATACAGGAATATTTTGCGGCGCCGCTATACCAAAACATGCAGCAAAAGAAAACAAACCTCCAGGCGTTTTCAGTTTTAAACATGATTTGCTATATTGAGCAAATTCCACTGTCTCATGTTAGCATTCCTGCCCTTGATATATGCTGTAGCCGCTATCCTCCTGCTGATCGTCCTGATCCTGTGGGTGAAGCTGGACACGTTCATTTCCTTTCTGATCGTCAGTATCATCCTGGCACTGGCCTGCAACATGTCCGGTCCCGAAATTGGCTCGGCCATATCTAACGGTATCGGCAGTACGCTTGGCTCGCTGGTCACCATCCTGGGCTTTGGCGCCATGCTGGGCAAGCTGGTGGCCGACAGTGGCGCCGCACAGCAGATCACTTCTTCCATGATCCGCATCTTCGGCATCCGGCATATCCAGTGGGGAATGGCACTGGCCGGTCTTCTCGTGGGCATCCCGATGTTCTACACCGCCGGTTTTGTGATCGTGGTGCCGCTGATCTTTGCCACAGGCATGTCTACACGCCTTCCGCTGCTGTACCTCGGCATCCCGATGATCTCCGCATTATCTACCGCCCACGGTTTTCTGCCGCCGCATCCTTCCCCTACCGCCATCAGCCAGCAGCTGGGCGCGGATATCGGGAAAACGCTGGTGTACGGGCTGCTCATTTCCATACCGACCATTGCCCTGGCCGGCCCGGTTTTCGGCCGCAGCCTCCGTAAAATGAATATAACACCCGAACAGGGCCTGCTGAATATTACTTTCCGGGAAGAGAAGGACATGCCGGGGCTGGGGATCAGTCTCGCTACGGCCCTGCTCCCGCTTATCCTGCTAACGCTCACCACGGCCCTGGCGCCGCTGATGGTGGAAGGAACCGCGCTGACCAGAGCGCTTCGTTTCATTGGCGACCCCAACATCGCCATGCTGCTCTCCGTACTGGCGGCCATTTATTTCCTGGGCGTCCGCCGCGGACAGCCCATGAAAACGGTGATGAAATCCATAGAACAGGCGTTAAAAGATGTGGCGCCCGTCATGCTGATCATCGCCGGTGCAGGGGTTTTCATGCAGGTGATCAAAGACGGCGGCATCAACACCTATATCGGGGAAGCGCTGAAAGACCTGCCGGTATCACCGCTGGTGCTTGGCTGGACGATCGCGGCCGTGATCCGGGTCTGTGTAGGCTCGGCCACTGTTGCAGGGTTAACGACCGTAGGCATATTGCTGCCCCTCATACAACAGGAAGTGGTACATCCGGAACTGATGGTGCTCTCCATCGGCGCGGGCAGCCTGATGTTCTCCCATGTGAATGACGGCGGTTTCTGGCTGTTCAAGGAATACTTCAACCTCAGCCTGAAACAGACCTTCGCCACCTGGTCCGTCATGGAAACCATCGTTTCCGTATGCGGATTACTGGGGGTGTTGGCATTGGAACTATTTATTGGATAACTTTAAGCAAAAATCAGATGACGGCAGCAGAAAATTTCGCAGCGCTCGGGTTGAACCTTCCCCCCTGCCCCGCTCCCAAAGGCGTTTATAAACCATTACTGATCGTGGGCAACCTCGTGTATGTTTCCGGCCACGGCCCCGTGCTGGACGATGGTTCCTTACTGTTCGGAAAAGCGGGACTGGAAGTAAATGCAGATGGCGCGAAGCTTGCGGCACAACAGGTTGGCCTCACCATCCTTTCCACACTGGTCAGCCAGCTTGGCTCCCAGGACCGGATCAAACGGGTGATCAAAGTACTGGGTATGGTGAACGCTACACCGGATTTCGGCAAACACCCCTACGTGATCAACGGCTGCAGCGAATTGTTCGCAAAGGTATGGGGACCGGATAACGGCGTAGGCGTTAGAAGTGCGGTGGGCATGGGCTCTCTTCCGGACAATATCACCGTGGAGATCGAAGCTGTTTTTGAACTGGCAGACTAAATCAATATACAGATGCAGGCAGACTGGTATCACCTCAAAGACCCGGACACGGTGGCTTCCCCCGCCCTGCTGGTGTATCCGCAGCAGGTGGAAATGAATATCGACAGGATGATCGCCATAGCCGGCGGTCCGGGGCACCTGATGCCCCATGTGAAAACGCACAAGATGAAACCCATCGTGCAAATGCAGCTTGATAAAGGTATCCATCGTTTCAAGTGCGCTACTTTTGCAGAAGCGCTGATGCTCGCGGAAGCAGGCGCGCAGGACATTCTCATGGCCTATCAGCTGACCACGCCCGTTGCGGAGCAATTTGCGCTGCTGGCAAAACAGTATCCGAAGTCCCGCTTCTCCTCACTGGTAGACAATCTTGATTCGGCCATGCTGCTGAACAAAATCTTCAGCCCGCCGGGAGACCAGTTTGCCGCGGGTCATCTGCTCAATGATATCGATCATCCTCCCCGCGATCATTTTGGCACCGTACCGGCGCCGGAAAGCGCCGCCGTGGCCAATGTTTATATCGATATTGATAACGGTATGCACAGAACGGGGCTGGCGCCGGAAAAGGTATTCGCGCTGTACGAACAACTGCAGTCCCTCCCGCATGTACAATGCCTCGGCCTGCATGCATACGACGGCCATATCCGCGATACCGACCTTGCGGTGCGCACGGAAAAATGCGAGGCCGCATTTGCAGTGGTAGCCGCGCTCGCCGCCCGGATGCCGGGAGCGGAGATCATTGCGGGCGGCTCCCCTACTTTTCCCGTGCATGCCAGCCGGCTGAAGGCGTGGGAAAAGATCGCAGCCGCCGATACCGGAAATACGGAAACGGCTGAGGCAAAGGATGCCGCCGCTTCCGGGCACAAAGGCGTACGGCTGACCTGCAGCCCCGGTACCTGCGTACTATGGGACGAAGGTTACGGCAGCACTTTGCCCGACCAGCCATTCATTACGGCAGCGCTGCTGCTCACCCGCGTGATCTCGAAACCGCAGGAAGGGCATATGACGCTGGACCTGGGACATAAAGCCGTATCGGCTGAAAACCCCATCACCAAAAGGGCTTTCTTCCATGAGCTTGGTGAATATGAAGTGATCTCCCAAAGTGAAGAACATCTTGTTGTAAAAACACCGCTGGCCGGCCGCTTCAAGGTGGGCGACGTACTGTACGGCACGCCCTGGCATGTTTGCCCCACCGTAGCCCTGTACAACGAGGCACAAATAATTGAGAACGGCATCCTCACGGATACCTGGCCCATTGCCAGGGGACGGAAGCTGCTGTAACCACTAACCTTTAAACCTATGCAGCCACTAATTTTTGATGCGCATCTCGATCTCGGCATGAATGCGCTGGAATGGAACCGTGACCTCACCAAATCCGTCAATGCCATCCGTGAAAGGGAGAAGCATATGAATGATAAACCGGACCGGGGGCATGGCACCGTTTCCCTGCCTGAAATGCGGAAAGGCCGCGTTGGCTTGTGCGTAGCCACACAGATCGCGCGGTATGTGGGGCTGGATAACCCCTTGCCGGGCTGGCACTCGCAGGAGCAGGCCTGGGCGCAGACACAGGGGCAACTGGCCTGGTACCAGGCCATGGAAGCCAAAGGCGAAATGAAACAGATCACCAATGCCGCCGAACTGTCCACCCACATCAAACTATGGGAAACAGCTACAGATACCAGTTCGCTGCCGGTAGGGTTTATCCTCAGCCTGGAAGGCGCTGATTCTTTCTTTGAACTGGCCTGTGTGGAGAAGGCATATATTTCCGGCCTGCGGGCAGTGGGACCTGCCCATTACGGTCCCGGAGTATATGCTTACGGCACTGATGCGGATGGCGGGCTGGGCACAAAAGGCCGTGCGCTGCTGAAAGAACTGGAACGGTTCGGCATCATCCTCGATGCCACGCATCTTTGCGACAAGTCATTCTACGAAGCCATGGACCATTATACGGGTCCCGTTTGGGCAAGCCACCATAACAGCCGTACCATTGTGCCGCATAACCGGCAGTTCTCCGACGAGCAATTCTCCCTGCTGATACAGCGCGGTGCAGTGATAGGCACCGCCTTCGATGCCTGGATGCTGATACCCGGCTGGGAGCGCGGCAAAAGCACACCGGAACAGACCGGGGTTTCCCTGCAGCATATTGCCGATCAGATCGATCATATCTGCCAGCTGGCGGGCAACAGCCGTCATGCTGCCATAGGGTCTGACCTGGACGGTGCCTTTGGTACAGAACAGACGCCGAAAGACCTGAACACGATAGCAGATCTGCAAAAGCTGCCGGAGATACTGCAGAACAGAGGGTTTACCGCTGAAGATATCGATAACATCACCTCCCGTAACTGGATCCGTTTTTTGCTGGATACCTGGAGCTGAGTTATCTAACAGCGGTACAATGAATAAACATGACGGTGTGAACCCGACTGATATCCGGCGCCAGTACGATGAATTGCCCGGAGTGGGGGCAGGCGAAAGATGTAAGCGGCATTTTTGCAGCAAGACGAACAGGAGCGATCTCCCGTTCGTCTTTTTATATACCAGAAATTGGAAAGGAAGTTCCGTTGATCAGTTCGTCAGTTCTATCTGTCCGCGGATCTCTCCGCCGGGATGGGCGGCGGTGTGGATATTGACGTACCATTTTCCCCCAAGCAGATCGGCTTCCGTCTGGGTAGTGCCGTTGAGCACAAAGCTGGTGGAAAAACTGCCCGAAGGCGCGGCGGCAAACAGTGTGGCAAAGTTCTGCAGCACTCCTGCATTCGTACCGCGGTCTGCCGGCCCGTGTATGTGCATGAGCGTAGCATTACCGGTAAGCCCCTGCCAGCTGATGGTAATATTCATTTCTTTGGAGGCGGGGTTGTAGGTGGCATTGAAGCTGCCGGAGCCTGTTGTGGTTACCGCCGGGCTCTCCTGTGCGCCGGTGATGGGGGCATTCGTAGCCCTGTAGAGATTGTCATCATCTTTGTCCTTCCTGCAGGCTACGGCCAGCAGACAGAACAGGCCCATGGTAATGAATACAAGGGAATGCAAATTTTTCATAGCGCTCGTTTTCCGGAGAATACGGGCGGGGTGCGGGAAAGGTTGCCCCGGGTCAGGAATGCACCACCTTGCCTTCTTCGTCATCCCAGCGCCAGGGGGTATGCTCCAGCGGAATCCCGCCTATCCAGATATTATCCTGGCAGGCGAAGGACAGGTAGTTCTCTTCTGCATTCAGTATTTCTTTGCCGAGACCGGTAAGGCACAACATTTCATCGTTGCGTTGCACCACACCGGCGCGTTGGAGGCGCTGTGTGTAGATATCGAGCTGAAAATCCCCGAAGCCGTAGATCTTCAGCTCATCCCAGAACTGGTAATACAGGTCGCGTTCGCGGAGTTTGCCTAGGGAAAGCCGGTCCAGGAAAAAATGTTCCACGGCATTCAGGCCGTTCTCTTTGCCGGGAAGGCGTTTCAGATGTGCCTGCAAAGCTATGCCCAGGTAGGGCAGGCGTTCGGTACGATGGTAGCTGAGCTGTTCCAGTGCAAGCGGATCTTCGGAGCGGTAGGCTTCCCAGGCGTCAGCGGCCAGTTGCCAGTCTTCCTCCTGCAGGTACACCCGCTGTTCAAACAAGGGGGGCAGATGCTCCTGCCGCAACATGCCTAAACCGCGGAAGTTCGGTACCTCCGGGTGCTTGTGCAGCTGAACGATACTGACGGGTGGTAAGGCGGGATTGAGTTTTTTGAGGTAGTAGAGCACAAACAGCATGTTGACCTGGCAGAAAAGGTCGAACTCGAACCAAAGCACCACCTCGTCGTAGCTGGATGCTTTGCCGAGCTTTTTGTAATCTTCGCCGATCGTATCCAGGTAAGTTTTGCGGTCGAGACCATACACCTGCTGCAGGTGAGCCGCTCTTTCCTCGAAGAAGCGCGGCAGTTCTTCCGTTGCCGGAGCTTTGCCTTCGCAGAGCATTTCCCGCCATACGATCATATCACCTTCAAGGCCGCTTTGTTCGAATATTTCACGGGTTGCATCCCCATTGAGAATATGCAATATCATATCTACAATTTTCAGTTACAGATTGAACATTCAGCGATCAATCCATAACCTGAAATTGATCACTGTATTACCAGCTTCCGCTTGCGCCGCCACCGCCGCCGGAGCCTCCTCCGAAGCCGCCGAAACCGCCGCCACCGAAGCCACCGCCTCCAAATCCTCCGCCACGGCTACCGCCGCCAAGAGAGCCGGCGATCATGCCTCCGAGGATGCCCCCGAAGATGCTGTCCCCACGGCGGCTGATCACCCGGCCACCGCCTCTTCCGCCGCCACCGCGGCCTCCGATGATAAACAGGATGATGAGGGCGATGATAATGATACCGATGATATTTCCTCCGCCGGGTCCGCGTTTGCTGCGCGGAACGCCCTGGTATTCGCCGGCTGCGGCCTGTATGATCTTGTCCACCGCTTCATCCAGCCCCTGGTAGTAATGCTCCTGCCGGAAGGCGGGCTTCAATACCTTATCCACGATCCCCCAGGCAATGGCGTCCGGTACAGCGCCTTCCAGCCCGTACCCTACTTCTATCCTGGTCCGTCGCTCCTTCATCGCCACCATGATGACGATGCCGTTATTCTTCTCCGTACCGATGCCCCAATCCCGCAGAATGCGGAGGGACAGCTCGGAAATATCATAGTTGTCCAGGGATTTGATCAGCACGATGGCTATCTGGTTGGAGGTACTGTCACTATACGCTACCAGTTTTCTTTCCAGTTCCTGTATCTCGGACTGCACCAGCACATTCGCAAAATCGTTTACGAGGCGCGGGGGATCGGGCTTCTTCATCCAGTCCTCGTTCTGCGCCTGTACACCAGACCCGATCAGCACGAGCGTCCATAATAATAACCAGCGGGTAAACTTCATTGTTTGTTGCTTGTGAACCATTCTTTATTATTTTCCGAACACGATATCGTCCGGCAGTTCATTCTGATCACCGGATTCGTACGGAAAATAATGATACAGGGATTCTCCGATCTCTTTCACACAGACCTCGATTCCTTCGATGATCCTGTTCCCGGAAAAGTGCGTTTTGAGCAAAAGGGCTTCCTGTTGCCAGAAGTCGTTACCTACTTTTTCGTGGATACCCTGGTCTCCCAGGATGGCGAACTGATGGTCGCGCATGGCGAGGTACAGCAATACGCCGTTCCGCAGCCGGGTTTTTTCCATGCCGAGGGACAGGAATGCTTCCTTTGCGCGATCCATCGGATCTACATACTTGCAGCGGCTTTCCACGAACAGCCTGATCTCACCGGAGGTGAGCCGTTCGGCATGGCGGATGGCCTGCACGATCCGCGTTTTCTCGTCTTCTGTAAAAAGTTCCTTCTTTTTAAATGGGAACATGGTTCAATGATCAATATGCTTCCGGGATACAGGCCGGGGCGCTGCTGTGAGCGATATCCCTGCTTATATCCCGGAGAGCCGTTAAAATTTGTATCCGGTGAGCGTTCCGGCTGCCGATGGGGCACCGGATCAACAAAACCGGTGATTAAAATTCGACTTTCGGCGCTTTGTCAGAGCCTTCCGCCGCCTTGAAATAGCCTTTTTGCTGGAAACCGCCCAGGCCGGCCACCAGGTTGGTGGGGAAGGTGCGCACACTGCTGTTATATGCGTTCACGGCTGTATTGAAATCGTTCCGCGACACGGCGATCCTGTTCTCCGTGCCTTCCAGCTGCGCCATCAGCGTCTGGAACTGCTCGGTGGTACGCAGTTCGGGATATCGTTCCACGCTGACGAGCAGACGGCTCAGTGCGCCGGACAGTTCTCCCTGTGCCTGCTGGAACTGGGCGATCTTTTCAGGACTGAGGTCGTTCGCATTCACCTGCACGGAAGTAGCTTTGGCCCGCGCTTCAATAACACCGGTGAGGGTTTCCTGCTCAAATTTGGCGGAGCCCTTCACAGTGCTCACCAGGTTGTCGATCAAATCCGCCCTGCGCTGGTATTGCGTTTCCACATTTCCCCATGCCTTTTGCACTACTTCGTCTTTCTTTACCACTCCATTGTAGCTGCTGCAACCCCAAAATCCCACCAGTACGAGGACGATGATTACAATGATGCCTGTTTTCATTTTTCTGTTGTTTTTTAAATAATGTTAGGTTACGGGTATAATCAAACCTACAAGAAATAACGGAAAGCGCAAAAACTAGCTTCAAATAACATCGCGTTAACCGGCTAAGTTCCAGCGCTTACCAAACAACTCGCAACGGTCAACCAAAATCCCCCGGGTGAATAACAAAAAATAATTATGTTTGGCATCGATTTCCGGGTAATAAAAGAGGGAGTTATTATACCGGAGCCTGTTATCGGAATGCACAATTGTATTTTGTTTGATTGATACATTCATGGAAATTTTCATTGTTTCTAACTCATTTATTTTTATTATATTACATTAAGCTACTGCGTTTTATAATGAGTGCACAACACATTCACATCCTCTATATTGATGATGAAATACATAACCTGAACGCGTTCAAAGCTTCCTTCCGGAGAATCTATACCGTACAGACGGCTGAATCTGCCGAGGATGCTTACAAATTGCTGGAAGACCATGAGTTTCACATCATTATATCGGATCAGCGCATGCCCCGCATGACGGGGATCGAGTTCTTCGAATCGATCCTGCATAAATATCCTGAGCCCATACGGATCCTGCTTACCGGCTATGCCGACATCAATGCTGTTATTGATGCTATCAACAAGGGACAGGTGTACAAGTATTTCTCCAAGCCCTGGAACGATGAGGAGCTGCGCCATAATATAGAGAAGGCGTACGAGGTGTATTCCCTCCGCAAGGAAAACCGGGAGTTAACGGAGAAATTGCTGGATGTGAACGAGAAACTGGAGTTCCTGCTGCGGCAGAAGCTGATCTCTTAACTACGCCCTGCCGGCTCCCGGTCCCCGCTTTTATGCGCCCTGCTTCCTGCTTATGGTATATTTACCTTTGCCACAGCTCCCCTGTTACCTGCTTTTCACCCGCACTGCTGCTGAAGTGTGCGACGCAACGGCGGCCCCGGTCAGCGGCCCCCGCGCCCGGCCCCCAACTTATCTTCTTCATCCGCCCAACCTGCCTTTTCCCATAAAAACACGGGCTACTTTTCCATTTTCCGTTAAATTGCGCTCATTCATAAACGTTTAATAGCTCAATCATGCAAGTTTGGAAAGATTATCAGGCTCAGCACAAGGACCGTTTTTTGAACGAGTTGCTGGAACTGTTGCGGATCCCTTCTGTCAGCGCGGACTCCCGTCATAATGAGGACACTAAACGCTGTGCCGAAGCCGTAAAACAAAGACTGGTGGATGCCGGCGCCGAAAAGGTGGAGGTTTGCCCTACTGCCGGCCACCCTATCGTTTATGGCGAAAAGATCGTTGACCCTTCCCTGCCTACCGTACTGGTGTACGGCCACTACGACGTGCAGCCGCCCGATCCGCTGGATCTCTGGACCAGCCCTCCTTTCGAGCCGGTGATCAAGGATGGCAAGATCTACGCCCGCGGCAGTGCGGACGACAAAGGACAGTTCTACATGCATGTGAAGGCATTCGAGACCATGATCAAAACCAATACACTGCCCTGCAATATCAAATTCATGATCGAAGGAGAGGAAGAAGTGGGTTCCAACAACCTGGGCGTTTTCCTGAAGGACAATAAAGAGCGCCTGAAAGCGGACGTGGTGCTGATCTCGGACACCTCCATGATCAGTATGGAAAACCCTTCCCTGGATACCGGCCTGCGCGGCCTGGCCTATATGGAAGTGGAAGTGACCGGCCCGAACCGTGACCTGCACTCCGGCGTATATGGCGGCGCGGTGGGCAACCCCGCAACTATTCTGGCGAAAATGATCGCATCCCTGCATGACGATAACAATCACATAACGATCCCCGGATTCTATGACGGCGTGCTGGAACTGAGCGCCAAAGAGCGGGAAGACCTGAACAAGGCGCCGTTCGATGAAGCGGAATACAAGGCCGATCTGGGTGTGAATGAGCTTTGGGGAGAAAAAGGATATACCACCATCGAGCGGACGGGCATCCGCCCCACGCTTGAGGTGAACGGCATCTGGGGCGGTTATACGGGCGAAGGCGCCAAAACGGTGCTGCCTTCAAAGGCTTTTGCGAAGATATCCATGCGGCTGGTGCCTAACCAGGACTGGCAGCAGATCTCCGACCTGTTTGCCGCACATTTCAAGAAGATAGCCCCGAAATCCGTAACGATAAAGGTAACTGCCCACCATGGCGGTTCCCCCTACGTTACGCCTACGGACCATATTGCTTTCAAAGCGGCCAGCAAGGCGGTGGCTACCACATTCGGCAAGGAGCCTATACCGGTACGCGGCGGCGGCAGCATTCCTATTGTAGCGCTGTTTGAAAAAGTGCTTGGGCTGAAAACGGTGCTGATGGGCTTTGGGCTGGATAGCGACAATCTCCATTCACCGAATGAGAAGTACGGGCTGGAGAACTTCTACAAGGGCATTGAAACGATCCCTTATTTCCATCAGTATTTTGCGGAAATGTCCAAATAATAGTCCCGGATGCCGTAGCGGCTTCCGGCTTTTGACAAGAAGGGCTGAACTAAAAGCAAGGATGATCCTGCTTTCCGTTCAGCCCTTCTGTTATTGTTGATGCTGTTATTTTTTGATGGCAGCGATGCCGGGCAATTCCTTGCCTTCGAAGTATTCCAGCATGGCGCCGCCGCCGGTGGATACATAGCTTACCTTCTCGGCGAGGCCGAATTTATTGACCGCAGCCACGGAATCACCGCCTCCCACGAGGGAGAAAGCGCCGCTGGCCGTGGCTTTCACGATGGCGTCCGCAACGGCTTTGGTGCCGCCCTGGAAGGGTTTCATTTCAAAAACGCCCATGGGGCCGTTCCAGAGGATGGTTCTGGAGGCGGCGATCACGTCGCTGAAAAGCTGTACGGATTGGGGTCCGATGTCCAGCCCCATCCAGCCGGCGGGGATATTGTCGTTAGATACTTCCTGTGTATTGGCATCTTCCGCGAACTTGTCCGCCGCAACAGAATCCACGGGGATGAGCAGCTGTACGCCGAGGGTTTTGGCTTTGGCCAGCAGTTCATTGGCGAGGTCAAGCTTATCGTTTTCCACGAGGGAGTTGCCGATCTCCTTGCCCTGTGCTTTCAGGAAGGTGTAGGCCATGCCGCCGCCGATGATGATATTATCGGCTTTGTTCATGAGGTTCTCGATGATGAGAATTTTGTCGCTCACCTTTGCGCCGCCGAGAATGGCCGTGAAAGGCTTTTCGGAGTCGTGCAGCACTTTTTCGGCGCTGCTGGTCTCTCCTTCCATCAGTAGTCCGAACATTTTCTTCCCGGCCGGGAAAAATTCCGCGATCACAGCTGTGGAAGCGTGTGCGCGGTGTGCGGTGCCGAAGGCATCGTTTACATATACATCGCCCAGTTTGGACAGCTGTTCCGCAAAGGCACGGTCGCCTTTCTCTTCCTGTTTGTGGAAGCGGAGGTTCTCCAGCAGCAGCACTTCGCCCATTTGCAGGCTGGAAGCGGCTTTCTCAGCTACTTCGCCTACGCAGTCTTCCGCAAATTTCACGGTAGTGCCGTTCAGCAGTTTGATCAGGTGGGTGACGAGGTGTTTGAGGGAGTATTTGTCGGTGGGACCGTCTTTGGGGCGGCCCAGGTGGCTCATGAGGATCACGGCGCCGCCGTCTTTCAGGATTTTCTGAATGGTGGGAACGGCCGCCTGCATGCGGTTATCGTCCGTTATGTCGAACTGGTCGTTCAGCGGCACGTTGAAGTCCACACGGATGAGGGCTTTCTGCCCTGCGAAGTTGTGGTCGGAGAACTTGCTCATAATAAAGGCATTTAGTGAGGAAGGTAAGCAAAAACCCTCCGGTAAAGCGCCGAAAGCAGCGTTTTCGCGGAGGGTTGGTAAATATCATCAAGACCGTTATTACTTGCTGATCAGGCCAGCAAAGTGTTTCACGGTGCGAACGAGCTGGGAAACGTAGCTCATTTCATTGTCGTACCAGGATACGGTTTTCACCATCTGGATGTCGCCCTGGGTCATTACCCTGGTTTGGGTGGCATCGAAGAGGGAACCGAAGTTGATACCAACGATGTCTGTGCTGACGATCTCATCTTCCGTATAACCGAAAGATTCGTTGGCAGCGGCTTTCATGGCTGCGTTGATCTCTTCGGCGGTTACTTTTGTTTTGAGGATGGTGGTCAGTTCAGTCAGTGAACCGGTGATGGTGGGAACGCGTTGGGCGCTGCCATCCAGTTTGCCTTTCAGTTCGGGCAGTACGAGGCCGATGGCTTTGGCTGCGCCGGTGCTGTTGGGAACGATGTTGGCTGCGGCGGCGCGGGCGCGGCGCAGGTCACCTTTGGCATGCGGGGCATCCAGGGTGTTCTGGTCGTTCGTATAGGCGTGGATAGTGGTCATGAGACCGGTCACGATGCCGTATTTGTCGTTCAGCACTTTTGCCATCGGTGCGAGGCAGTTGGTAGTGCAGGACGCGCAGGAGATCACGGTTTCGCTGCCATCGAGGATATCATGGTTTACGTTGTAGACAACGGTTTTCAGGTCACCGGTGGCGGGAGCGGAGATCACAACGCGTTTGGCGCCGGCCTTGATATGGGCTTCCGCTTTGTCTTTATCGGCAAAGAAGCCGGTACATTCGATCACAACGTCGATACCGTGGTCTTTCCAGGGAATCTGGGAAGGATCTTTCTGAGCGTAAATTTTCACTTCCTCGCCGTTTACGGAGATGGCGTTATCGCTGTGCTTCACGTCCTGGCCGAAGCGACCCTGCGCGGAGTCATATTTCAGCAGGTGTGCGAGGACTGCGGGGCTTGTGAGGTCGTTGATCGCCACTACGTCGATACCGGGCATGTTATAGATCTGGCGGTAAACCAAGCGGCCGATACGACCGAAACCATTAATACCAATTTTGAGAGAAGTTCCCATTTTACACTGTAGTTTGTAGATGAAAAAAATTGAAGGCCAAAATTACGAGGTTGGCGGGGATTAATCAATAGCTATTTTTCGCGGGGGCTGTGGAGGCTGTTAAAAAGATTTTTTTTGGAAATTATGAAAGGGATTATACCTTTGCAATCCCAAATGAGGGAATGCCGCGTTGGTCAATCGGCTAAGACGCCTCCCTTTCACGGAGGAATGACGGGTTCGACTCCCGTACGCGGTACGAAAATCCAAAAGGGCTGTTCAATATGAGCAGCCCTTTTCATGCAAATATTCACGGCGGCAATCATAACTCTTCAGATATCGATACTGCTCATTCCATTGCCTGTTAAACTCAACACATCTCCATACGTCTATCCAAAGCTGCGCTTACGGCAGCAACCTGCATCACCGCCTGGCACGACCAGAAAATCGCGCTTCCATACTTACTACTTTTTTTTCGGCCGGTCGCGCTTCGATGATTTTGCTTCGTCATTAAAATCAAGGCACAGGCTGATCCAAAATTCAAAATCCTTTCTGCTTTTATATCCGTCTGGCGCCACGTAGCAGTAGCCTTTAAGTTCTTTGCCTTTCATGATCATGGGCAGAAAACCGGTCTTTTCCGACAACTGTTCCGTCAACTCAGGATCAAAACGGCACATTAGCCTGTCTTTGGAGACATTCACGCACATTTTATCCTTGACCATAAAAGCCAATCCCCCAAATACCTTCTTTTCCGACAACTGCAACCCCTTTATAGCATGCAGATATTCCCTGACGCGGTCTGCCAGGCGCTGATCAAATGCCATGGTAACAATATTTTAAAAAGTACTGGCGTCTATTCAATAACCCCGATAACAAGTGACATGCTCAGCATCAGGATCAATTGATAGCCATTATTTATCCAGGTCAGATTTGCCGGCTTCAGTTCGAAGGCGTTGTGCGTGACAAGCGTTGTTGCGGAAAATGCCAGCCACGTGAGGAAGCCGATCAGCAGGGCAACACCAACGTTATTTGCTCCGAAAGCAACGCTGCCTGCATGGATCAAAACAGATAACACTATCGCGGTAATGAGATTTGCGAACAACGTGATGATGATCGGTCTTTTGCCCGCCTTTTGGGATGCGGCTTCGCTGATACCGGTCAATTTTCTCCAAACCGGCCCGAATGCGGTTTTCATATACCAGGTTTTAGCACAGATCATTCCAACGACCGTGGCTAAAACCACAGCAAGCCAATTCACTTTAATGTCCATATAGTCAGATTTTAAGTTTATTTTGCACTTGCATTTTGCAATATCTAAAATACATAAGTTATTGCAAATTGCAAGAACTATTTTGTTTTCTTATGGAAAAGAACAGATCTGATTGTCCGATTAGCTGTTCGCTGGATGTTTTTGGCGACAAGTGGTCACTATTGATTATCAGGGACATTATGTTACGGGGGAAAGTTTCCTACAGTGAATTTTTGGGGTCGGAGGAAAAAATAGCCACCAATATCCTGGCTAACCGGCTGAGCGTGTTGGAAAAAGAAAAAATACTGGTCAAGGAAACATCGCCTGCCAATAAATCGAAGTTTGTATACAGCCTGACCCAAAAAGGTGCTGACCTGCTGCCGATCGTTATAGAGATCATGGATTGGGGAGCGAAATACAATGCAAATTCTCCCCGCCGTGAATTGGGGAAAAAAATCCGGCAAGACAAATTTTCCGTGGTTAAAGAATTGAGTGAAGCGCTGAAGAAGAAGGTTAAGTAAGGATGTTATCAACTTCCATCCTTGAACCTATGCAACCAACACTACACAGGATCACCCGCAATCGACCGGATCTCAATAAGAAAATCAATTGGCCAAGGGAGCACAACGGGAAATTGAAGATAGGGGATCCCGATAACCTGCCAAATCACGATACCACATAAATTGGGGCATCAACGCACGCCGCATCCCAAACAGGACCAAGTTCCCCCCTCCCCCGCCCACTTTCCCATAAAAAAACCTTAAATTAACGGTGGACTTGACCATCATCCCATGAACCTTTCAAAACCGATACCCCTAATCGTGTTGTGCCTGCTATGCTGTTATTCAGGAAACAGTGTTCTCGCCCAATCCGAAACGATCAGGAACGAGCAACACCAGTTGCATTCCATCAAAGACAGCATCGCGTTTGCCGACAAGCTTAACCGCATCGGTATCCTTTTTTACATGAAAGACGTTGACAGCTGCTTTTACTACGGCATGACGGCAAAAGCACTCTCAGCCAGGCTGCAGTACAACAAAGGCGAAACCGATGCTGATAACGTGATTGCTGCCGCATTGTACTTTAGAGGACTTTATAAGGAAGCGCTGGAACTACTCCATAAATGCCTGATGGCCTACCGGAACATGGGTGATTCCGCCAATGTTGCCCAGGTGCTCTCTAATATGTCAATCATCTACACAGACATGGCCGACAGCGCAAAGGCTATCAGCTTTGCCAGCCAGGGTTTCGAGCTGGGGCGGCAACTGGAAGGGGACAGCATTCAGACACTGCTCTACCTCAACTATTGCATAGACAATCCCCAGCTCCCCGAAGATACTATCCGGCACTACCTGGCCAAAGCCCGGGCTAACGCGGAGAAGTATAATGACCAGCCCATGCTGTCCTTGTCCATGCTCGTATTTCCCATATACCTGGTAGCTAACAGCCGCACCGAAGAAGCACTACCGCTGATCAGGGAGGTGCTTGACCACTCCCGCAGTACAGGAATGGAATACCTGGAGATCAGGACGCTGATGCTATACGGGGATTGCCTGAAAAACAACCCGGATAGCGTACTGGCATACTATACGCCCGCCCACAGGATCGCAGAGAAAAACGGCTACAAAAACTTCATCCTGCAATTATTGCAAGTCATCCTGGCAAACACGGAGCTGGTTGGTGACAAAGATCAGATCATCCATGTGCAAAAACTGATGACATCTGCACTGGAGGCGGACAACAACAACCTGAAAAAATTCATCGGCGATTACACCGCTTATAGTGCGATCAGGGAGAAAAACCACTTGCTGGAAGCCAGCAACCGGAACAAACTTACCCAAATATGGCTGCTGGCGGGCATATGCGCCGTCACAATACTGCTGCTCGCTTTCATTTACTATCTGTACAGGCGCTCGCGTCGTATGCATAAAACCATATCAGACCAGTACCAACAGCTGCAGCATACACTGGACGCGCTTGAACAAAGCCAGGCGGACAATAGCCAGATGCTCAAAATAGTGGCGCACGACCTGCGCAACCCTATAGGCGCCATGACATCTATCGCGAACCTGATGCTGGAAGATGGCCCCCGCAGCGAAAATGACCGTATGATGCTGGACCTGCTCAAGACCTCCGGGGAAAATTCACTGGAACTTGTTAACGATCTGTTGCTCATGCATACCCGTGCCGAAGAGCTTGCAAAAGAACCGGTAGACATGTACCAGCTCCTGGAATATTGTGTAGGGCTGCTGCATTTCAAAGCCAGGGAAAAAATGCAGCAGCTACTGTTGACGGCAGTACACGTAACCGTCCATGTAAACCGGGGGAAGATATGGCGCGTGATCAGTAATCTCATTACCAATGCCATCAAGTTCAGCCCAAATGGCGCGCGCATCCAGGTATTGCTGGAAGTCAAGACGGGTAAAGTGCAAATCAGGGTGGAAGATCAGGGGATCGGGATATCTGAAGAGATGAAGGATAAGATATTCGACATGTTCACCATATCAGGAAGGACTGGCACAGCAGGAGAACAATCATTCGGTCTTGGCCTATCTATTTCCCGGCAGATCGTAGAAGCGCATGGTGGCTCCATCTGGTGCGAAAGCTCCCCGGGTAGCGGCAGCACCTTTTTTGTTGAGCTGTCGAGGGAAACGGCCTGAATACCTGACCCGCGCAGTTCAATGGAACTGTGGTCATCTCCCCCTCACCGTCTCACATAATGAAGCGCCACACATCCGGATTTGAAATGTATGGTATCGGTCAACTTTAACTCAAGTTTTTCCTGAAGACTTCCGGCATCCAGCAATCGTCTTCCTTTTCCCACGATCACCGGATGGACCACCAGATTAAATTCATCGATAAGGCCCGCTGCAATCAACTCCGGAAGCAGGCTTATACTGTCTACTGAAATCTTTTTACCGGGTAGCTGTTTCAGTTTCAGGAGTTCTGCGGCAGGGTTGCTACGGACTATCCGTGTATTTTCATCAGCGCTGTCCAATGATCGGGAAACAACAACCCTGTCGATAGCGGTAAGCCTTTCCGCGAACCTGTTTTCACCTGCTGTACCGGATTGATCCCTCGCAACATCGCTCCAATAGGGAAACATGAGCTGGTACATGACACGCCCGAAAAAGAACAGGTCAACATCATCCATCGTTCCTGTAAAATAATCAAGCAGCTGCTCACTTGGATTGCCAATGGTGTGATCGCAGTAGCCATCTATGCTGATGTTTATACCGAATGATACAGTTCTCATTTTATTTGTTTTTGTGAAGACGATAGCCAAAAGTAAGCTATGGCATTAAACATTTTTGGGTGTTCCGCGACAAAAAGAGGGGTTTTCTGGCAAATGTAAATTTGCCGTTGTTGAATTTCACCTACCCGGGTACGATTTGTTATACAAACATAAAAGGTGTCAGAAATGGCAGCTGCGGTGCGCCCCTGAAAGGGTTTGCCAAAATTCCATTATGTTTACAGGAACATTCTGCTGCAAAATAATTGAAGGATAATAGTTTATATACTGACGAACAGCTGTTCGCCCTGATCGCTACGGGCGATGAAGCGGCGTTTGAGCGTTTGTTCTACCGTTACCTGCCGAAACTGCAACTGGTGATCCGGAAGATCGTGAAGCAGGAGGCTGTGGTGAATGATATCATACACGACATCTTCCTCAATATCTGGCTCAAACGGGAGGAATTACCGGAGATCAGTTCCCCCGCCAGCTGGATCTATCGCGTCATGTATAACCGTTCCCTCACCTGGGTAGAGCGGCAGCAGCTCCACAAGCGCAAACAACAGCAACTGCAAGCCGTCACCACTACCAATGATGCCGAAGAAGCCGTGTTCTTCGCGGAAACATCCAGACTGGTGCGGGAGGCGATCCGCAAGATGCCGCCCCAAACACAAAGGATCTACCTGCTCAGCCGCGAGTCAGGGCTCCGCATACCGGAAATTGCCGGTAACCTTGGACTTTCCCCGAATACGGTCAAAAACACCCTGGTACGGGCAGGAAAGCTCATTCGTGACCATCTCCGCGACCATGGCATCGTATTGCCGCTCCTGCTTTTTACTTTCTATTGATTTTTTTCGGGTCCCGTTGGTCCTTAATCCTCTTTCGCGGGACTTTATATGTAGGGGCTTTTTATATCACTATTATTTCACCTTCAAAACGATGATATTTTGTCTGACAGAACAGTCATACGTCAATTGCTGAAAAAGCTCACTGATGGCGTTGCCACAGAAGAAGAATCCCGTTTGCTGCGGCAACTGATCACGGAAGACGAGCAGGGCAGCCTTGCGGAGGAAGCCAATATCTACTTCAGCGGGCAGGCAGACATATCCACGGCAGAAGGCACGCCTGACCCTTACTGGGAACAGGCTGTCCGGAACATCCTGGATGTGGACAAGGTACAACCCCGGCGTTCATTCCGCTTATACTGGCTGGCTGCCGCTTCGGTATTATTGCTGGCGGTCGTTGCGGGTATCTACAACCGGGAAACCCGTCCGGCCCCGGAAACCGCGGCACAGGCAACCACAGCGGATATTGCGCCTGGTAAGGAAGGTGCTGTCCTCACATTATCCGATGGTACCAAAGTGACGCTGGATAGCCTGGGGAACGGCGTAGTGGCCTACCAGCAAGGCACACAGGTGATCATCCGCAATGGGCAACTGGCCTACGATCCTGCCGGAGCTTCAACAGCGGCCATCGCATATAACACCATGACTACACCAAAGGGCCGCCAGTTCAGGCTCCAACTGCCGGACGGCACGTCTGCCTGGCTCAATGCTGCCAGCTCCATCCGCTTCCCTACCGCATTCACAGGTAAAGAACGAAATGTGCGGATTTCCGGGGAAGTGTATTTTGAAGTAGCGCACAATGCCGCTCAACCATTCATCGTGAACGTAGATGACCACGCCTATATAAAAGTGCTGGGCACCCATTTCAATGTGCAGGCCTATCGCGATGATGCCAGTATCCATACCACCCTGCTCGAAGGTAGCATTGTAACCGCCGGCATCACCCTGCAGCCCGGCCAGCAGGCCCGGTTGAGCAGGATCTCCGGCTCCGCTCCGCAACTGGCAGACCAGGTAGATACTGATAAGGTCATGGCCTGGAAAAACGGCCTGTTTAATTTTAACGGCGCATCATTGGAAGAAGTGATGAAGCAACTCGAACGCTGGTATGATATAGAGGTCATATATGAAAAAGGCATCCCCGACATTACTTTCGGCGGTAAAATGACCAAAGGGGTTTCCCTGAAGGGCGTGCTGACAGCATTGGAAAAATCTGAAGTGCATTTTAAACTGGAAGGAAGAAAACTGATCGTATTGCCATGAGAATTTTATAACAAACCTATGCCGGATCAACAAAACAAAACCGGAAGTGTTGGACGCACTTCCGGGGAATCGTTCAGTTGATACTAAAACAGGTCTCGACAACCAATTTCATTCACAACCAAAACCTTGCTAAGGTATGCAAAAAACTGCTATCAGCGGCTTGGGCAAGCCGGTCCCGCCTCCATACGGACCGGCCACCCGGAACACCGGGCCCGGGCTGCCCGCCAAAATCATGCGAATTATGAGAATGCTCTCTTTCCTGCTCCTCGCTGCCTGCCTGTCCGTTCACGCCACAGGCGTGGCACAGCACGTTACGCTGTCCGGCAGGTCCCTTTCCATTAAACAGGTGTTTGCCGCCATCGAACAGCAAACGGGATATGTGGCCTTTTACAATGAAGACCTGCTGTCCGGCACCAGGCCGGTATCCGTATCTGTCAGTAATATGCCATTGAAACGCCTGCTGGAAGAGGTATTAAAAGATCAGCCGCTGGATTATGTGATAGAAGACAAGACCATCATCCTGTCCCGCAGGGCCCGCACGAACCCGGTCTATATTTCACCGGCGGCGGCGTTAGCACCGGTAAAACTGCGGATCACCGATACCACCGGGCAGCCTTTGCCCGGAGCGGCCGTCAATATTCGCGGCAGCAGGGCATCCGGTATGACAGATGCAGATGGCATATTGCATATAGACGTTAAGGAAGGTGATGTACTGCTGGTATCCTTCGTGGGCCATAACACACATACCGTTACCATAACAAAGGATATCCTCGACAATGCCACACTGGATATTACGCTGCGTCCATCAATAACCCGGCTGCAGGAGATCGTGGTAACCGTGAACACCGGGTATCAGGTAGTAGCGAAAGAGAAGATGACCGGTGCCACAGTTTCCCTCGGCAGCGCCGAACTGGAGAAAAGATACACCCCAAATATCATGGACAATCTGGAAGGCAGAGCGCCAGGCCTCGTCATATATCGCGGCACCACCTCCATTCGCGGCATCGGTACGATCAATGCCAACAAGAACCCGCTCATTGTACTGGACGGCTTACCTGTTGAAGGCAGTGTAGCAGACATCAATCCGTACGATGTAGAGAATGTGACCGTATTAAAAGATGCGGCCGCAGCAGCGATCTATGGCGCCCGCGCCGCCAACGGCGTGATCGTGATCACCACAAAAAAAGCCAAAGGCAATCGCACCACCGTGGAATTCTCCAGCGATGTGACCATTACGGAGAAACCGGATATCGGTTTCAACCTGCTGACACCCGCACAGCAGGTGGATATGGAGGGCCTGGTATATGACTACCTCTACTATGGCGGCATCTACCCCAGCACCGAAGCGGCGGTAGCGGCTACGGAAGCGGCTTTTATCAGGGGTTCGGGCATACAGCCGTTGTACTATGCTTATTACCAGCGGGCTAAAGGCATCATTACACAAAGCGAATTCGATCAGCAGGTAGCCAGCCTGAAACAGGGCGACTTCCGCCGGCAGTTCAAAGATCATGCTTTGCTGAATGGCCTGCTGCAACAATACAATCTGGCTGTAAGAAGCGCAGGAGATAAATTCCAGTCCAATCTCATCCTCAACTACAAGACGAGCAACACCGGTATCATCAACGCTTATGACCGTCAGTTGAACCTGTTCTACAAAGGCGCCTACGATATCACAAAATGGCTGAGCGCCAACTATGGCGTAAATACTGTGCTTGGTTACGGGAAAGCCAGCAACAGCGCATTTGCCACCAGCGGGCTCAATATACCATCTTACCAATCCCTGCTGGATGCCGATGGCAACAATGTATATTACTCAACGGCAGAATACAACATGTACAATACGGACCCGGCCAGCCAGCCTTCACAGGACCTGCGGTTCAACCACCTGGAAGAGCTCGGGAAAGATATGAAGCGCACCAACAGCCAACACAACCGCTATTATCTGAATCTTTCCGCCAAAGTATTACCGGGCCTGACGCTGACACCGCAATTCCAGTATGAAAGCAATACCATCAGCACATCTGCCTATTCGGAAGCAGACAGCTATATCATGCGGTACCTCAAAAGCGTGTACACTACATTGCTGCCTGCCAATGGCGGCAAACTGGCCACTACCAATACACGTGGCGACTACTGGACAGCCCGCGGCCAGGCACAATATCAGCGCAGCTTCGGTGCGCATGCAGTGGATATGATTGCCGGTACGGAATTCAGGCAAACGCGCGTGAAAGGAACAGGCGGTCTCCTGCTGGGTTATGATGATCAACTGCAATCGCATGCTACCACAAGCGTGAGCTTCCCTGCACTTTATGCGCTCCGGAACACAACAACGTTCAAGCCAGGATTCAGCACGGCCGCTCTCTACAGCACTTACCTGAACGATCCCCTCACCGTAATTCCGGAAACAGTGCATCGCTTCAATTCCAACTATGCGAACGTCACCTATACGTATGATGACCGGTATAATGCATTCGGTTCTTTCCGTGTTGACTATGCGGATGTGTTCGGCCTGGATGAGAAATTCCGCGGCAGGCCGCTCTGGTCAGCCGGTCTGGGATGGGCCATCCACAACGAGGGATTTATGGAGGGGATATCATGGGTAAACTTCCTCAAGCTGCGTACCACGTATGGCGTGACCGGCAACATCGTTCAGGGTGTGAGCAGCTTCCTCACGGCCAACTCTACCCTGGTGAATCCGATCACCAGCGCACCCTTGTCCATCGTCACAAATGCCGCCAATCCGGAACTGCGCTGGGAAAAAACAACTACCGTCAACGCCGGGCTTGATTTCGCCCTCCTGAATAACCGCCTGAACGGTACGCTGGACCTCTATCGCAAAAAAGGCTCCGACCTGCTGGTCACCACCCGTCTCGATCCTTCCGAAGGCTTTACCAGCCAGATCATCAACAATGGTGGTGTGTTAAACAAGGGCATCGAGCTGAACATCAACTACGAATGGTTCCAATCCACCCGGAGAAACGGACTGCGCTGGCTGACAGGTGTACTGCTGAGCAGAAACCTGAACGAGATCACGTATATCGATGAAACGGCCACCACACCTGTTGCACTGGCACAGAACGGATACCGGGTCGGTTTCCCTGTGAACGCATTATATGCTTTCCAGTACAAGGGGCTGGATGCAGTCGGCCAACCGCAATGGCTTGCCGGAAATGGCGAGCTCACCATTCTCCCTTTAACGGGCAATGACATGAATGCCGTGATATACAGCGGCACCTCCGATCCCCGCATCAACGCCACGCTTACGAATGAATGGCATTATAAGGGCATCAGCCTGAATGTACTGGCCGTGTATTACGGCGGGCAAAGCCTCCGGGCCGTTGTGCCCGAAGTGATCAGCGGCGCTCCTTACGGCTCCATGCCCGCCTACCTGCTGGACAGCTGGGAACCCGGCAAGACCAACACCATTATACCCGGTTTCGGCAAATATTCACCGGGCATGTACCCGGGCACCCGCAGCGTACCGCCCTACCATCTGGCCTACTCAGACGCATTCGTGCGTAAAGGCGATTTCATCAAGGTACGAAGCGCTACACTGGGCTATCAATTACCACATGGATGGACGGACAGGATCGGCGCGCGATCCGCAAAACTGCGTTTCCAGCTCAACAATCCTAAAGCTATCTGGACCCGGAATGACATTGGTCTGGATCCCGAGACCGGCGGAGCACGCGTGCCTTCTTCCTTCGTCTTCGGTATTAATGTCAACTACTAAAACCTGCTGAACATGAAAAAGATCATCGCTATTACAGGATGTATATTATATATGGGCATCGTGCTGCCGGCCTGTCAGAAATTCACGGAGATCACGCCGAAAGGCGCCAACATACTCAACCGTGTGTCTGACCTCGACCTGCTGCTGAACTACAACTTCTCTTCCGGAGATGCGAACAGTGCGCAGGCGGCCTTCTCTGCCAATGATGTGGGCAACCTGGTAAACGATACCTATGCCTACACAACGAACATCCCGTCGCTCATCACTGCCCAAACACAGAATCTCAATTATGCATATACCGTGTATGATGCGTCCATAGACAGGAAAACGCTGGCTGTTACGGATGCGAAATATGAAAAGATGTATTTCATCATCAACAATGTATGCAACGTGATCCTCAGGAATGCCGACAATGCATCCGGCGACCGGCAGAAAGCCAGCCAATACAAGGCGGAAGCCTATATCCTCCGGGCCTACATGCACTACATGCTGGTCAATCTCTATGCAAAAGCCTATGATCCGGCCACTGCGGCTACAGACCCCGGCATTCCTTATGTAAAAGAAGATAATATCATCTCCGAGCCCAACAGGAAAAGCACCGTTGCAGAAGTTTACGACAACATTCAGGCTGATATAGATGCCGCTTTTCAACTGAACAGCCTACCCCGTATCCCTGTAAACAATATGCGCACAGGGCAGGCGTTCGCGTATGGCGTAAAAGCACTGGTACTGCTGAATATGCGCAAACATACGGAAGCACTGGCAGCTGCCGGCCAGAGCCTCAGCATCGATAGTGTTTTGCATGATGACCGGCTCTATGCGCCCGTGGGTACCGCTGCCTACGTCAAACCGGTGATGACACCGCAGGAGAACCTGTTCTACATGGGAGCAGGCGGCAGTCCCACCGTTGCATCGCCCAGTATCGAGATCACCAGCCATATTTACGAACCCGGCAACATCGTCAACAGCTATGTGGAGCCGTATTATGCGCTGGACAATCCGTTCAGCGGAATTGCAGGTTCAAAGCTGTGGCTGAGCCAGGGAGGGGTTTATGCGATCAATACCGCCGGCCTCACTACCAGCGACACTTATCTCATCCAGGCCGAATGCCATGCGCGTAGCGGAAACCTCAATGAAGCGCTGCGCATCATCAACAAGATCAGGGAAAGACGGATTCATCCGAACGACTTCACACCGGTGTCTGCCAATACAACAGCCGGAGTAATGGCCTTGCTGATGCGTACTTCCCGGATCGAATTCCTTTATAGCATGCGCAATTTCTTCAACATCAAACGCTGGAATACGGAACCGGACTACCAGCAGACCATAACCAGAACGGTGAACGGGGTAACTTATTCGCTGGCTCCGGATTCTCCGCTCTGGATCTTTCCCTTCCCGCAAAGCGCTACCAATTACAATAATGAACTGACCCAAAACTATTAGTATCATGCTTATCACTAAACTGACCGCAGCACTCACCCTGCTGACACTCACCACACAGGCACAGGAAAACTTCGTCATCAACGGTAAAACAGGCACCGGCAATGCGCCCGGGAAAGCCTACCTGCTATATAAAAATGGCCGGGACATCATCACCGATTCCGCGGACCTGCATCATGGCGCATTCGAATTCAAAGGCAGCCTGAAGGAACCTACCCTGGCCCGCCTGATCGTAGATCATAAAGGCATTGGTTTTTCCAACACACCCATGAACGCGGATATGATCATGATGTATCTCGAAAAAGGTACCATCCATATCAATGCGGCAGATTCCGTAAAAAAAGCGAAGATCACAGGCTCGGCCATTAATGACGATCATGCCCGTTACCAGGCATTCATTGCCGGCACGGGCAAGGAAGACCTCCTGACCAAAGAGTTTGAATTCATCAGGGCGAACCCTGATTCTTACGTCAGCCTTTATACCCTGCGCGCAGCAGCAGTGCCGGTGATAGACGTACCGGTGATAGAGCCGCTCTTCAATGGATTGAGCAAACACTTGCAATCGTCTGTTACAGGCCGGGAGTTCAGGGAACTGATCGACAAGAAAAAGGCATTGGCGATAGGACAAATCGCACCCGGCTTTACGCAGAATGATGTGAACGGCCAGCCGGTGAGCCTCTCGGATTTCAGAGGTAAATATGTGCTGATCGACTTCTGGGCCTCCTGGTGCGGCCCCTGCCGCGCTGAGAACCCTCACCTCGTGAAGGCTTACAACAGGTATAAAGACAAAGGATTTACCGTACTCGGCGTTTCGCTGGACAGGCCCGGCAAGAAAGAAGACTGGCTGAAGGCCATTGAAAAAGATGGACTGACCTGGACGCAGCTATCCGATCTTCAGTTCTGGGACAATGCGGTGGCCAGGCAATATGGTATCAAAAGCGTTCCCCAGAACTTCCTGCTGGATAAAGAAGGCCGTATCCTGGCCGTTGATCTGCGCGGAGATGCGCTGAATGAAACACTTTCCAGGCTGATCAACTGATCATGTTTGCTGTTAAAAAACGGAGGCTGTATCTTTTCAGGTACAGCCTTTTGCATTGATGAGCAGCTGCGATGCCTGTAACTACGCAGCTCCGCGGACGCTGCATCGCCAGATATGCAGCGTCCGCAACACATCAGGCCAACACCCTCCCAATTGTGCGGAAAGATCATGAAAGTATCTGACCAATCAAACATCGAATATCATGTGGCCTGTCAAGCATTTTATTTTTTTATGTAAGTTTGCGCCATACAATTGATAACCCAACATTCGTACAAATGATGAAACAACAAATGATCTCTCTGGCAGTTGCCGTATTAGCATTGACTGCCTCCTCCTGTAACAATCAAACCAGGCAACCTTCCGCAGCAGAAGAATCCGGAGAAAAAACGGTGGCCGCAACCGAAGAAAAGAAACAGCCAGCCGGTAACGACCCCGCCGGTGCAAAAACGTTTGACATCAATACCATTCCTGTATCCGACAAGGAGATCGGAGAATTTCCCTTCTTCAACTTCCCGGAAGGCCTTAAAGCAACCAACCGCCCCATCCAGCGTAAATACGATGTGCTGTATTTTCCGATAGATGGCGTTATGACGCCGATAGAAGGCAAAGTTTGGAAAACGTATGTGTCTATAGCAAAGGGGTCTGATGACGAATGGTCCTTACCCTATTTTCTGAAAAGCTATGACGAAGCAATTGCCGCCGTTGGAGGAGTGAAGATCTTTGATGGTAAAATAACGAATGAGGAATATGAACGGTATCACGACCAGGCGGAATATCTGGGAGAAGATGGCTCCATTGGTTATGTTGGTCAAAGAATAGTCGTTTATGTGATTCGCCGGAGCGATGGCAGGGATGTCTATATTCAAATGGCCGGGAACACGGCTTCAGGCAACCTCAATATCCTGCAAAAGGAAGGCTTTAAACAAACCATCACCATGATGAAGTCTGACCAGATACAGCAAGCATTGGATGAAAAGGGGAAAGCCGTTCTTTATATCAATTTCGATGTAGATAAATCCACTTTAAAACCTGATGGAAAAGACGCCGTTGCTGAAATCAGAAAAGTGCTGGAAAGCACCCCCTCCCTCAAAATTGCCATTAATGGCTATACGGACAATACCGGTGACGATGCGCATAATAAACGGCTGTCAAACGACAGGGCTAACACGGTGATGCAGGCACTTGTTGCCGCGGGGATAGATAAGGCAAGACTGTCCGCCGAAGGGTTTGGCTCTCAAAACCCGCTTGCTGACAACTCATCTGAAGAAGGGAAGGCTAAAAACAGGAGAGTGGAGCTTGTTAAAATGTGATTTTTATTGACCGGTGGCAACCGGTAGGGTAAAGGGCTTCCATTCGCGAAGATGTTTTTCTGCTTTCTGTTAAAGGCTGATATCTCCCCATGTTGATTAAGCCTTTGATAAAAATATGGTCCAATCATTTCCCGGTTTTTCTTAAATTCAACCAGAAAATGTCTTTGTTAGCCAATGAATGAAACAGAAAAAACAGTAAAGCTACGGAAACCTGATCCTGAAGAAATCCAGTATATAATGGTTTCTCGTCTTGACGGGCATTGGGAGACGATTCATATTAATGGGACATCCACATCATTTCCCATTTCATTAATTCGTGGCTTGGTACATAGACCCATGCCCGAAGAAGCATCAACCTTATTTATCCGAAGGCACGACAATGGGAATCCGGATGAGTCATGGCTGGGTAAAAGCTACGGTTTTAGATGGCAGCGCAACTTACAAAATACGCTTACATTAATCTTTCACATAAAGGATTTGCAGCGGGTCTCATGCCCGTCAGCTTTTAAGAAACATGACATCGGGTGCCATTTAAACCATAAACACTCATTTGCGAATGAGCATCTGGAAGCAATTTTTTTAAAAGAAATGGCGGTTACCAACCGATGGCCTTTATTTGAGCAGTATTGCCATTACTTATTAAAATTACTTGGGATACATACAATACACCCTGTGTCTTTAAAAAAAAGCAAGGGTAAAGCAGATGGGCAATTCATATTCCAGGATCTGTTTGTTCTCTATGATGCAACCCTAAGAAGTAATTTTCGGGAATACAAAAAAACGCAAATAGCATCATATGTTACCCAGTTAAAGAAAAAAAGGCATATTACCATCGGTAACAAGCCTTTTGTCCTTAGAGATATGCAAAAGCAGATCTGGATCATAACAAGAGGAACTGAAAGTGGCCCAATAACCTTGGATGCAAGTATAAATTCAGGAAAAATATCCGTAAAAGAAGTTCCATTCACTAAATTGGTGGATATCTACTTCAAGAGAATGCACGAGGAAATCATGGCTGAAGATATATGTCTGCTTCTGAAAAACATCTGACTCCCGGCGAAAGACGGTATGTTTCAACGAACTCCTAATACTGTACAGCCAGGTTTTACCAAATATCCGGCATCCTCTGCACATCAGGCCTGCAGCTTCAATTGCGCTGAAAGGTCATGAAAATACCTGGCCGACCAAACATCGAGCCGCTCCGGATGACGGATAAAGCGACGGATACCATCCTTCACCCGATCCATATTTACCGAATCTATCTTTTGTTTGAGCAACGATCTGAATTGTGCTTCCGTAATCACTTCTTCCTGCCAGTTGCCGCTGCCTTTGGCGCGCAGCAGAAAGTGAGAAAGGTTGAGCGGTGTTCCATTTCTTATATACCATTCCATATCGTACCAATCACGCCCCTTGACATTGTTTTGCCATTTGCGAAAGAGGAGTGCATGCATTTTACCGGCAAAAAGGTCTGGCAATGAAAAACACTTTACATAAAAAGAAAATGGCCGGGTCAGCAGCTTCTCTTCGGTCGCAAACCCTAAGGGAGGCTTTTTGTCCACCTCAATCTTGATTTTTATCCTGGCCACCTGCCCTAAATGTTGTTCGGGCAAAATGCTATCAAGCACCAACTCCTTCCAGATCGTTTCGGATTTCAGAAACGCAGATTCTACATTGGATTGTGCAGACTTTACCTTTTCATTAATGCTCACCTGCATGCCCTGTGCATTAAATTCCGAAATAATAGCCTGCATATACGGTTGAAATGAAAAACCGGCATCTTCCTCAAGTAAAGAGAAATCGAGGTCTTCAGAAAAACGATCCAGCCCGTAAAAAATCCGCAAAGCGGTTCCTCCGTAGAAAGCAGCTTTGTCGAAGAATCCGCTGCGATACAATCCAGCCAGGCCTACCTCCTGCATGATCTCCCGTAATGCAGATGTTGCTTCTTCCCTGTTGGCCGGGTTATATGATTCGAGCCATTCTTTTATCATAGCTGTTGTATTGTTTGTACCAAAATATCCAGCGAAGTTCTTTTCGGGGAATTGACAAGCCACTCCTTCATAGCGGGAACATTTAAAGTCTTCAACCGGTCCAGGTCTATCCTCAAATCGTTTTCCAGGTAAGCAAGCGCACCCTTGCGGCTTCTAAGCTCTACCCCTGCAGTGGCAATGATCTTGTCAAAAAGCGCCTTTTCGGGCGTAGCGACAAGGAAACGTTGTTTGGGAGAAACTGCTACGCTTGCAATCCCATAACTATAGTACGGTAGCCGCAATCGCGTATAGCTAAACACACCAAGAGGAGTCTGGTAAATACGACTGCCCTTTGTGGTAACGGAAGTGGTTTCATAGACTTTTTCCGGGATAAGGTCATAGTAAGACAAGGCGCTTTCGAGCGAAACATAGCTCGGCCCCAGAATATGATTGGCCAACAGGAAGGGATCAGGCTGCTGATGGGTGATCTTTGGGCCGGCCACATAAAGCCCTTTTCTTACGGGGAGCAAAAGACCGTCCTTTACCAGATACTGAATTTTGTCATTCGGCTGCCGGTAATCCTGTAGCAACCATGTCATTACATGATGAGGAATGGGGGTTTCCCCGTATTGCTGTATGGATTGTGCTAAAGTCACGTTACAAATGTAGAATTTTATAGGGATAATATGAAATATTCATATTATCTATGTCAATTTCCGCATTTTCCATCCCACCTTTGCATGATGTCAGTACCTGGTATCTAAAGACGTTTTCAAAACCCGTAAATTGCACCCCCCGTAAACAATACGTTCCGCATCCCACAGTTGGCGGTAATTTTAAATACATCAAACAACAATCATGAGTATTGAAGAAATAAAAACACACATCTTTCAGAATTTTGAGCATGTCAATATTGTTGAAGCGAATGGTGACCTGTTTTTTATGTATGACAACAACGACAAGTTCCCCTTTGCAACGATCGTGACCAGCGATAATGAATACGACAGCACTTCAAACCTCAACCGGGAGGGTTTCTTTCGGCTAAACGTCGGGCTGGACGGCGAGACGTTCAATTCGATGTTTGGAGGACTGACCAGTGAAAAGGGACTTGAAGCTTACCTGAATTTGGGAATTGACTTTACAAAAGAAGACACGATACTGCCTCACCCCACTTATGGCGCGATGTACTGGGTTTGCGTGGTCAATCCATCGAAGGAGACGTTCGAATCGGTGAAGGAATACCTGGCCCTGTCCTATAATAAAGTCGCAAAAAAGCAATAACGGACGCTCAACGGCGTGCCGGCCGGCAACCTGCATTTCTGCCGGCTTGTAACGCTTCGTACACCCATCCATGAAACTGCTGTCATCCTTCTGTCGTGCCGGTATAAGTCAGAGAGGCAATGGGTGGATGACGGATGGACAACGGGTGGCGACCGGGGAAAAGGTGGACTTACAGCGGTGGTGATCCGGTGGCGAGGTGGGAATGAGTATTTGCAGGATACCGGATGAGGCGGTGTTATGCTCAAAAACAGGAATGCCCGCAGCGAAGGCCTGCAGGGGAATTTGCGGGTTATTGTATGTGTTTTTCAAGATCGGTTTTCAGGATAGTTTGCTCACCAAATACAGTACTCAAGGCGGGGATAACCTATTCTCTTTGTATGATGTGTCGGGTGGATGGTGTGCGTTTGGAGAGCGGAATGAGGTGGTGATGCTGTGCCTTAGCATCGGTGTGGGTGGCGGTGGTTGATGGAAGATCTTTCCGGTTTGTGGCTCCTGCACCGCTACGATATCCGCGGCCACATATTTACGGTTACCGGAAGGGTAACCATCCTTCATGGCCCTGACCTGCAGGGTCACAATCAATGTTCCCTTCCCCGGCACATCAACAGATAATGCCGCCCCGGCGAAAGGTTCCCGGGGTGTCGAGGATGAGGGTAGCGGTTTCTGTGTCTACCACTTTACGCTCTGCAAAGCTGATCCGCGCGGCGATCACTTTTACCTCCAGGGCGGTGAAGCCTTTGAGGTCTTTCAACGTTTGCGCGGGGATGTGCAGGATACCATCAGCAGACAGTACCGGGTCTACACAAAAGAACTTGTCTGTTCCCGTATAACGGTTAAACCGGAAGCCTGCAATGGCCCCGGGGTTGTTCCTCCCACCTTTGATGATCGTTTTATTCAACCGGTTAACCCGGCTGCCGTCGGAACGGATATCCAGTTCCTGCGCAAAAGCGCTTCGGATAAGCCGCCCTTTCCTGCTGGCAACGCCGAAGCGTTGTGCGGCCTGGCGGGTAGCGGAGGTTTGTCTGACCGTTTCAGGCATGCAGCGCATGAAATGTTTGCCGTTGCGGTTGTAACCGATCAGGTTGCCAACTCTCCCCGTAAAGGTGAGCAAAGATGTTTGTCTGCCCATGAGCAATTGTTTTGGTGCTATCTGAAATAACGCATCCGGGGAAGGAAGGTTCATCCATTTCCATCAAATTGCCATGATTTTATTAAATTTAGGCCATTGTAATACTATTTCTTAACCCTTATTTCAATTGTTATGACAAAACCCTTCCTGCTTCTACTGGCCTTTGCATTCACTCAACTATCTGTAAAAGCCCAATCAGATTGTGATGAACTGAAAAAAGAAAATGAGTACCTGAAAAAGGCCATAAAGTTTACCACTCCCACCAAAACCCTCACTTCCTCAAAGATCGATTTCAACCTCATCAAAGTTGAAGGAAATACGAAAGAGCAGTCAGTGGATATCGTTCTTACGTTAACCAATCGTGATGTTAACAAGAACATTAACCTTAGCAAAGCAGTGGCTATTGATATAGAAGCCAATGAATATGAAACCTACAATACCAAGATTGGCAGCGGAGGCTCGAGGAACAAAATATATACCGACACCCCGGTAAAAACAGTGATCAGATTCACCAAGATATTACCGGGCGTTAAAATGCTGAAATTAGTTCCGATAAGCTATTATGACGAATCAGGAAATACCGTAGGCATCGAATTCAAAGATCTGACCATCGACTGGAAATAGCTACAGCCCCAGCTTCGCATAAGGCACCCGTATCCCCTTCACCCGGTAATAATACGGGTCCATATAAGCACCTTCGCAGCTGGGTTCCCCGCAGGCCGAAAAATTAAGACAATACGTCAGCAACAGCTCATTCCTCCCGTTATCGAACTCGGGATGAATGACGGGCGTATAATACCGGGCATACTTGCCCTTGAAATACTCCGTGATGGTGTACACCGGTATTGGCGCGGTAAACGGCCCCGTTGGTGAACTGGCGGTTGCGATGTATATCCTTCTGGCGGTATCGCAGTTAAAGCCCTGGTCCATCGTCATCAGGATGTACCTGCCGTTCAGGTAAGCCATACTGAGCGTTCCCCTGACATCAGCGATCTTTGCGCCGCTGCCGGTATCGGGACTGCCGGTCCATTCCCGGCCGTTATAATATTCCCATTGCAGCGGGGCATCTTCGCCAAACCTCGCCACATGTACATAGCCGTCGTAATTGAAATGAATGCCCTGCCTGCCGAAGACATATACATACCCATCTCCCGGCCTCACCATACCACCGGAATAAATGATGGCCTTCTCGCCCTCCAGCCCATCAGGCATCATGCGCTCCGCCTTCCATTCCGTGCCCGCGCTTTGCGTTAAACGGTAAAGCGATTGCCCGGTGGCATCAAGGCCATTCCCTTCTCCGCAATGCACATACACCTTGTTACCGATCTCGATGCCGGGGCCGGACCAGGTCCAGGACGTGCCGGGCTGTATGTCAAATACCTGCCGGGGCTTACCGGAGCTGCTGTTGGGGATCGTCATGTTAGGGGTATTATCCGGATGCCAGTCGGTTTTACCCGGTTGTATCAGTACCGAATTGCTATAGCGGTGAAAATCCTGGCATGCGAACATGTTGTTGGGCTGCAACTGCACGCCGTCCCACGCATCCTGCGTGACCCAAAGCACTTTACCCTTATTGGGGCCCCAAGTCAGCGGAATACTGTTCCCCTGATCGAAAGCGGCAGAGCCAAGGGATGTGTTGTTCCGGTTGAAGAAATTGACCACCGCATCATCTCTGTAAGTGTCATGTTCGATCATGGTCATATTCCAGTATTGCCTGCGGTCGTTCGCCGGGGCTTCCTGTATCACCATATCACCGGCAGCGCCTCCTCCGGGAGAAAGCGCCAGGCCATTCTTTTTATTCCGTATCCTGTATTGCCCGGCTTCCTGTTCTTCCAGGCTCCATAACAGCTGATCCGGATGCTGCGGGAGTGTGGCTGACAACTGAATAACAACGCCGCCTGCATCAGAAGGTGCACTCAGCAATTTTCCGCTGTGCAGGTTCCGGATATGATAATACCTGGTGCCGTTCACCGTAGTTTGATAGATCAAATGCCATTTCTGCCAACGCTTTAACGTACCGCCCGGCACGGGGATGCCGGATTGCTGCAGTGTGGCGCTGTCTTTAAACTTTTCATTCTGCAAAAGATCGCCTCCTATTTCAAGGTACTTTCCGGTCTTTATGTGCTGTAGTGTGACGGTAGCGTAATCAGGGATGGGCGGCGTTCCCGCCGGATCGTGATGACCGGTTAACAGGGATAGCAAGAAGCAGGCTACAGTGAGACATCTCATCATGTTACAAAAATTAAATACTCACATCAAAAACCCGTTCTTCGCCTGAATAGGCACAGGAACATTCCCTTCCCCGATCATCTGCAGCAGGTCTATTTCTATCGTACGGCAAATGGAAAGCATCGGCACATCGTTATACAAACCTTCGAACGGGTTTTCCGTATAATCGCCGATCATTTCCATCAGCACATACACCCAGCCCGTTATAACGCCAAATGGAATGCAAAGCCACACACCATTACCTCCTAACTTGCTAAACTCCGCCACGAGTCCGAAAGGTAAGAGGAATACGAAAATGCAGACAAAAAGAAAACTGAAGCTGCCGTACTGCCGGGGGAAGGGGAATCGCTTGATACGCTCTGCTTTGCCCTGTTCTTCATAAAAGCTATTGAGCACCCGTTGCATTTCAATATGCTGCATCATGTTCATGCAGCCGCTGTTGTAGAGCGAGAGCAAGTCAGCGGTTTGCCTGTCTATCAACTGTGTGGCCCTGTTCGCCATCCCGTCGTAAGCATTTCGCTCTTCCTGCTCAAGATATTGCCTGGCAGCCACTTCCGCCAGTTCCTCCTGGTACGCCAGGTCCAGCAGCCGGTGCTGCCGCCGCCGGTTGTAGGAACCCCAAAGCCAGTGCAGGCTCACATGTTCCCAGGGCGCGGGCATGAGCAACTGCTCCCGCAGCGTGTACACATAGGCAATATGCCGGTACACCATTTTCTTTTTCAGCTGATCCAGCTGTCCGGCACTGATCGTCTCACCGGCTGCGAAGTGCTTCACCATCGTGCCCAGCATCCTGCTGTTATTGATGATGGCGCCCCATATTTTCCTGCCTTCCCAGAGACGGTCGTATGCCTGGCTGTTTTTAAAGCCGACATAGAACGCTACCGCAATACCGATGATCGACAAAGGTAACCAGGGAATAGTGATCCATTTCCAATGGGTAAAGTGATATAGTGCGGTAACGAGTACCATCCAAGCCGTAAGCCACAACAGATGATGGCCCCCGAATTCGTAAATGGCCCTGATGCCGAGCGTTTTTTTGACGATCATTGGCTGAAATGCATATGGTGAGTGTCCAAATTAGGCAAAATAGGCAGCTTTCCCAACAGGCGGGTTTACTTCACTTCCAGCTCCAGCAACGCAACATGCAGGTTCCTGTTTTGCAGCGGCAGCTCCGGGGCATCGGAGGTTTTGTAATGGCCGAGGAACACAAATCCAAATGACATATAGTAGGCGATGATCCGGTCATTTTCTGCCCAGGTATCCATCCGCACATACCGCAAACCATGCTGCCGCACATATGCCTTTGCCCAGTCCAGTACTTTCTCAAACTGTTTCTGCCCTTTGAAAGCGGGGTTTACAACGATCCTGTGCAGATAGATGGCATCATTCCGGTCCCGCTCTCCCCAGATAAAAGGATCATTGTGCTGTACGCTGAAAATGCATAACACCTCCTCCCCCTGCAATATCTTGAATTGCGAACGGCTCCTGATATCTTTCAGCAGCGCTTCGGGGTCAATTTCCTGCCATACCTTGTAGCCGTTCTTCCCTTGCAGGTCCATGGCCTGCCGGAAAAGCCTCTTTACCAGGTCAAGGTCTTCTTCCGTTGTTTGGATGATCCTGATATGATCTGTGTTGTTCTGCATGGCCCGGGTTTTAACAAAAAGGGCCGGCCAACGGCCAGCCCTGCAAAAATAGTTGTTTTCATTATTGGATCTTCAGTGGAAACTCCGCCAGCAGATCCGTGCTGCCCGGACCATAAGTACCATCCTTGCTCCCGGGCTGGTGCCGTACCACAGTACGGAAGAAACCGGTGAAGGCCCCTTTGGTGGCCAGGGTAATCTCCAGGCCTATGGGCAGGTTGTTGTCATCCTTATCCAGCGGTGTAACGGTCGCTACGGCAGACAGGGAATCCGCCACGGATTCGTTCGCGTTGAGGAAAAAGAGATGGAATATGCGGTGTTCATCTGCTTCCTCTTCAATTTCGTGCGTGATGGTATCCGCCGGGTTTTTACGCTCGTCAAAAAGCTCGGTGGTTACCGTATAGGTGGTATTGGCTTTCAGGCTGATCTCATCGATCACCGGCGTGGAGCCATCGCCGCCAAGATTTTTCCAGTTGGCTACCACTACATCGGTGGCATTGGCTGCGTTGGTAAAGGTGAGCTTCACCGTGGTGATCTCTTCATTGTCATTTTCTTCCTGCGGTTCGTTCTTTTCTTTTTTGCAGGCAGCAAAGAGCAGGGCAATCATGACAGCGAATACGGATAATGTCTTTCTCATGTTAGTTCAGTTGTTGGATGTTTAAGATTTGTTTTTCCTGAACTGCAGCGGCAGCTTCAGTTTCAGGTACACATTGGTACCCGGTTCATCCGCGAAATAGCGGAAGAAATTCATGTAATCGCGGTAGCGGGCATTCAGTAGATTGCCTGCCCCGATGATCACCGATAAGGGCTGTCCGCCGAGTTGCAGGGTGGACCCGGCTTCGAGGTTCAGCAGGGTGTAGCCTGCCGGCGGCGCCATAAGGTCCTGACCCCGCGGGTCCGATTTATCGGTCAGGTTCGCCGGTGTGCGCGTCTGCTCCAGTACATTGCTCACGCTCAGGGATATGTAATTTTCCTTCAGACGCTTTGTATTCCCGGGAAAGAAACTCAGCTCATGCTCAAAGCGGTCAGACGGCATGGCAATGAGCCAGTCGTTATCTGTTTCGTTCCATGCGCGCAGGATCGACGCTTTGGTGCTGAGCTGCCATTTGGGAAGAAAATGCCACCGGAGCTGCGCATCCATTCCTTTCATGCTGACGTCCGACTGCCGGAAGTACGTGTAAGGGAACGCGCCGCGGATGGTTACCACAATACTGTCGGTCGGTTGCTGGAAGATGAAGTTGCGGATGTAATTGTAATAAAGGTTCACATCTGCTTCCAGCTTCTCCCCGATATCATAATGCAGGGAAAGGTTGAACTTGGAGGCGATCTCCGGATCGAGATACGGGTCTCCGTCCACATACACCGCTGCGCCATGATGCAGGCCTGTGGCATATAATTCATTCACTGCGGCTGCACGCCAGGCGCGGGCAGCATTCAGGGATACATGAAAATGATCGAGGATGCGGTATTGTGCGCCGAGCGAGCCGGAGAAGCTGGAAAAGTCCTGCTCCGGAAAGCTCTTTTCACCGAGATTGTCGCCGAGGTTGTAAAACCGTTTATTATCGTAGCGGATACCACCTTCCAGCAGCCATTTGTTATCGCTGCTCTCCCATTTCTCTGTCCAGAAAGCGCCCCACTGGAGACTTTCGTAGTTGGGAACAAAGAGGCGGCGCTGATAGCTGTTGTCCTGGTACATGCCCGTGGCCCCCACCGTTCCGCGAAGTCCTTTCCAGTCGTGATGGTCCCATACCAGTTCCCCGTTGTAGGTGGTGAGGTTGAGGTTCATCTGGTTCACGGATAAAGCGGAGTTGCGGTCCAGCTCATCGCGGTAGTTGAACTGCCGCGCGAGCACCAGGTTAAGGCGGCCGGCCTCACCGGTGTTCAGGAAGCTTTTGATCTTGAACAGCTCGTGCTCCACGCGCTGGTAAGGCCTGTCGATTTCGTAGCTGAACCCTTCGGTGTATTCCGGCCGGGGCTTCCCCTGCCTGATCACTTCCTCCAGGTCTCCGCGGTTGCCGATATGGGAACCTTCGAATACGCCGAGGCTGGTATTGAACTGGCTGTAAAAGAGTTCCACGCCATAATCCGGCCGTTTCCATCCGGCGGCTACGGAGAAGTTCAGTTCCTCCACGCCGGTGTTATCCAGCCAGTAGTCCGGCGTACGGGTATTCCCGCCTTTGCGTACGGTGCCTTGCAGGCGCCAGCTGAGGCCCGGCACTTCCGGCACCTGTTGTTCCAGGATGGCGGAGACGGCGCCGAGGCGGTTATTGGAAAAACCGGCAAAGTTCACTTCTCCTCCCAGGCCCGGTGTCACGGGCAATGGTTTGGGTTCCGCCAGCACTACACCGCCGATGGCGTCACCGCCATAACGCAGGGAACCGGCGCCTTTGATCACAATGAGCTTGCTGGCGAGGAAAGGGTCCACTTCCGGGGCATGTTCGCTGCCCCATTGCTGGCCTTCCTGCCGGATACCGTTATTGAGAATAAGGATGCGGTTGCTGTGCAGCCCGTTGATGACAGGTTTGGAAACGTTGGGCCCGGTGGTCATGGTAGTGACGCCGTTCACCCGCTTCAGCGCATCGCCCAGGGTGAGGCCACGGGTTTTATCCAGCTCCCGGCCGCTGAGTGTTTCAACGGGGGCGGTGGTCACTTCCTTGGCGGCATGCCCGGTCACCGCTACTTCCTGCAGCCGCGTGATGCTATGCGGCAGGGCAATGTTGCGGCGCTCATCGCGGATGACCTGCCAGGCGATCTCCACCGGAACGCAGCCGATATGGCTTACGCGGACGGTGTAGTTACCCGGACAAAGCCCTTCCAGCAAATAAGCCCCCGAGGCATCGCTCTGCACGGCCTGCCCGGTTTCCTTTACGGTAATGCTGGCGCCGGACAATACCTGCCGGGTTTCTGTATCTGTAATGGTACCGCTTAAACGAATGGTACATTGTGCACTGGCGGATGCTACGAGCAATAGCTGCAACAACGCCCCTGTCAGCGCGATCTTCCTGATCATCATGATGTAAATGAATAAATTGTATAAGTATCCTGTAACGGGTCAGACGGATACGTATGGCGGTGCGCGCAGGGAAAAGTAATACGGGGGATATTGAAAGCGGAGCGCAGGCAGTTCCTGCAGCAGTGCTTTATAAGCGTGCGGTGTGGAGGGGATGGCGATAAGGGGCGCATCCACATACCCTTCGAGGGTCCAGTTAAGCCAGTCGCAATGCTGATGCTGGGTGGAGAATGCCGGGCCGCCGACGGGCGTTGTCATGCAGGTTTCATCCTGCGTGTCCTCATGCCCGGTAAAATGGTGCAGGTAATCCCTCGGCGTGATGTAAAGACAGAACACGCCGAGCAATAGAACAGCTGTTATTTGTTGTACAAGCTTCTTCACCATTGACCGATATCACGGCAAAGATAGTCAAAAACAGCGAATGCAACTGCGTTGCACACTATTTAAGGTGTTTTTAAGCCGGTTTAGCGCACTTTCAGCATGGTTCTCACCTGTTGAGTGACCCCGTTCTGGAAACGGCAGTAATACACGCCGTTGGGCAGCATCTCGCCATCGAAGGTCACCGTATAGGTGCCTGCGGCATGATCGCTGTCCGCCAGGGTACGCAGGAGACGGCCCATGGTATCGAAGACCTGTATGAGGGTATGCCCGCCGCGGGTGGTGTAGGAAACGACCGTTTTGAGGGTGAAGGGGTTCGGGTAGTTGGTCACCAGGTTGATGCCTTCATCCACTCCCGGAACGTTCGTTATTGTTCCGCAGGCCAGGCCGTTCACCAGCGGAAGGCTCTGATAGTTGTTGAGCATGATGGAGTTGAGGTCCGCCGCGGGTACGCAGAACCATTGTTCCAGCAATGAAGCATATACGGAACGGAAATCGTACTGCATGGGAATATTGTCATTCACGGAGGCGGCGTCCGGCATGGTGGGCGTAGCGCCGAGCACCTGCTGGTTCACATAATCCCCGAAAACGATCATGGGAGCCGAAGCGCCATGGTCGGTACCCATACTGCCGTTGGATTTGATGCGCCGGCCGAATTCGGAGAAGGTCATGCCCACTACCCGCTGTGATTTCTTCAGCCCTTTCAGGTCGTCCATAAAGGCTTTGACGGCGGAGGACACACGGCCCAGCAGGGTAGCATGCGTACCGGTGGTGGTATCGCCGCTTTCGGTCTGGCTGGCATGGGTATCAAAACCGCCGATGCTCACCATGTACAGGCGTGTTTTCAGGCCGCCTGCCACGAGGCGGGCAACGATCTTCAGCTGTTCCGCCAGGTTGTTGTTGGCGGGGTACGGCCCCTGGTTGGTCACGCGCGCGGCGGCTATCTTGATAGCATCCGCGAATTTGTTGGTATGTTGCTGTATAAGGCGGATATATTTCAGCTCTTTCCCTGCGCGGGTATCGGGTACGGGATCTTCCACGCCGTTGAGCAGGTTATAAAAATCCGTTGCGCTGGTCACGGCCATGCCCATATTGGTGGCAGGCCCCTGGAATGCAGGGGAAACGATGGAACCGATCTGGATGGCCAGCGGGTCCGGCATGTCCGCATTCGGATAATTGACGGGATAATTGGGATACTCGTAGTTCAGGTATCTTCCGCCCCAGCCGGTAGGCAGCACCTGGTTGGCATCTGAACCGGTGAGCCAGATATCCGTAGCCCGGAAGTGCGAAAAATTGGGAGATGGATATCCCACGCTGTGCAGCAAGGTCACATGCCCTTCGTTGTACATCTGCTGAATGCCGGTCATGGCGGGATGCAGACCGGTTTTCGCATGCCCGGCAAGCCGCAGCACCCGGCCTTCCGGGATGGCAATGTTGCTGCGCGCGGCCTGGTAGTTGCCGTACTGGTCCAGCGGGATCACCATATTCAGACCGTCATTGCCGCCATTCAGCTGGATCATCACCAGCACATGATCATTGTCCGTAGCCGCACCTTCCAGCGCGGCCAGCAGCGGGGAACTCCCGAATGCCTTCACGGAAAAGCCGTTGATGAAAGAGGGCAGTATGGCAGCCGGTGCAGTATATTTGAGGAAATCTCTACGTTTCATAAATAGGTTTTCAATATGATCAGGCTAAATGATATTCGGAGAGGTTCATGATATATTTATACATTTCCCGCAGATGCGTCAGCACGATGTTCCGGTTCATCATATTCGAAGTATCCGCTTTATAGGCGTTCCAGGCGTTGGTCCAGTAATAATCCTGCTCCTGTCCCTGCAGGAGTATCTGATCTTTGAGAAAAGCCTTTGTATTCTCTGAAACCCCCATCCTGTACAGTATTTCCAGCGAGTCATTCACGAGGGCCACGGGGTCCTGGGGATTATCGAGCTGGTCTGCGAACAGGATCGGGTCGATCTGCAGCGTCTGGCCGTTGCGGGTATAACCGGTAGTGATCATCTGGTCCACCAGCATGTTCCGTTTGGGCAGGGTATCTGTATTGATCCACAGCTCATGGAACTGGGGCGCAAGATAATAGGCGTCCCATCCGGATACGCCGGGAGGATCGCCGATGTTCTGCTGCTGCGTACTGGCAGCGGCCTGCAACGCGCTCCACTGGCCGTATGCGGCCGGATAATCCGCAGCGGTAGCCAGCGGCACACCGAATTCCCTGCAAAGGCCTACGGTAAAATCCACCGGGCTTTTGATGAGGCAGGACATGTTCAGCGGATCATAAAAATGCTCGCTCTTCAGCAAGGCTTCCAGCAGCGGCTTGATCTCGTAATTGCTGCTGCGGAAGATCTCCGCCAGCGGTGTGATCACATTGGCTTCGGCGGCGGCGTCTATTTCGTAGTAAATGAAGAACTGGTAGAATCTGCGGCAGATGAATTTGGCCACTTCCTGCTGCTGGAAGATGATGCCCAGCATATCATCCAGCTCCGTAGTGCCTGCTTCCCCGGTTTTCCCCGTGATCACGCGGTTGGAGAACCAGCTGGAAAACTGCTTGTTCTCGATGTCGTGCATCGTGGGATCGAAGTAGGAAGAGATGTTCACTTTATCGATGCGGTAACCGGTGAGCACTCTTGCCCCGGCACGCACATCTTCTTCGGTGTACAGGGATTCGGGGCCTTTGCCGCAGGTGAACAGCTCCAGCAACTCGCGGGAATAGTTCTCATCCGCTGCGCTTTTTTCGTTCAGGTACCCGTTGAGGTACACCAGCATGGCAGGGTCCAGCGTTACCGCTTTCGTCATCGCCCTGAAGTTGCCCAGTGCGTGACTGCGCAGCATGGCGTTATGCTTGTACATGAAACGGGCATCCTGTATGGTCTGTGTTTCGGTAGCGAAGTGATTATGCCAGAAGAGTACCAGCTTTTCATGCATGGTCCTTTCCTGGTTGAGCATGAGGCCGGTCCACCAGGCCTTATAGGAAGCGCGGCGTTTATCGTTCAGCTCTTCGTCTCCTTCGGGAGCCAGCACCCAGGGCGCTCCGGCCGGTACGCCGGTAGGATCGATATAGGCGCCAACGTTATAATTATTGACAGGAGGAGCGGGATCAACGGAATTGGGTTGCAGCAGTGCATCCACGGCGTCTTCCATCGTCATGCCTTCGAAATGCCTGATATCTGCGGGCGCGGCGCCGAACATGGCGCGTTTCAGCAAATGCACGACCTGCGCCTTGCCCCATTCTCCGGTATATGGGCTGATGCCGGTACGGGTACGGCCATAGTTCACTTTCACCGTTTTCTTGCGGGAAGGGGCTAGTGTTAAGAAGTCTCTACGATCCATTGTGATACGGTTATGACTTTAAGGTTTGTGTCAAGCTGTTACCTGGTTGATATCTTACAACGATAATAACATTACAGGGCATTTCAGGCAAAAGCCGGTTTTCCAGGAAGCAAATTAGTAAAAAGTTTAATTCAATTATATTATTTTATATGAAATGTCGTTGTCGGCGGTTTATCAGGGGGTTAGGCAGGGCTGTTTGAAAAAAAGGGGCGCGTCAGCCTTGCGACGCACCCCAAAATTGCTGATTATCAGAAGTTGACCTCTTAAGCGAGATTTTCGATGACGCCTGCAATGCCCTGTCCACCACCTACGCAGGCGGTGACGATGCCGTACTTCTTCTTCAGGCGCTGCATGTCGTTGAGCAACTGGATGGTGAGTTTGGCGCCGGTGCATCCGAGGGGATGGCCGAGCGCAATGGCTCCGCCGTTGATATTCACGGCTTCCGGGTCCAGCCCCAGTTCGCGGATCACGGCGATGGACTGGGAAGCGAATGCTTCGTTCAGTTCCACCAGGTCGATATCCTTGAGGGACTTTCCGGCGATCTTCAGGGCTTTGGGCACGGCGGCAATGGGACCTACGCCCATGATGCGGGGATGTACGCCCGCGGATACGCAGGATACCAGCCGCCCGATCGGCTGAAGGTTCAGCTCTTTCATCATCCGTTCACTCATCACTACCACAAAGGCGGCGCCATCACTGGTCTGTGAGGAATTACCGGCGGTTACTGATCCTCCGGCGGCAAATACGGGCCGCAATTTGGCCAGCGCTTCGGGAGAGGTGTCTGCCCGCGGCCCTTCATCCGTATCCACGGTGAAGGTGCGCGTATCTTTCTTCCCCTTTTCATTGAGATATACTTCTTCTACCGATATCGGCAGAATACCCTGTTTAAAATATCCTTTGCTGATGGCGTTGATGGCCCGTTGGTGGGACTGGTACGCAAAACTGTCCTGCTCCTCGCGGCTCACTTTAAACTCCTTTGCCACGGCTTCCGCCGTGAGGCCCATGCTGAGGTAATAGTCCGGCGTAACGCTGGTCACATTATAGTTCGGCACGGTTTTCCAGCCGGCTACCGGCACCAGGCTCATGCTTTCCGTACCGCCTGCAATGATGCATTCCGCCTGCCCCGTCCGTATCTTGGCCGTTGCAATGGCAATGGTCTCCAGGCCGGAGGCGCAATACCGGTTAACGGTCATGCCCGGTACATCAATGCCCAATGCGCGCACGGAGATCATCCTCCCGATCTGCAAACCCTGCTCCGCTTCCGGCACGGCATTCCCTACAATAAGGTCATCCACCCGCTGCGGTTCCAGCTGCGGGATGGTCTTCAGCAAACCGGTGATCACATCCACGGCCAGATCATCCGGCCGGTAAAAGCGGAACCCGCCCCTTTTCGATTTCGTTACTGCCGTCCGGTATCCTGCCACTATATAAGCATCCTGCATGGTTCTGTCATTTGGTGTTGATCAAATTTAAGGAATTTCATTACTTCTACCTTATCATAACACAACCAATTGATTTGTAATACACTACAGGGTTTCCGAAGTCCCGTCCGGCAGTCCTTGTTATTTTTCAGCTGATCTGACACCCGTCTACCGGATCATTCAACCTGCACTCGTTATTTTCTAGCTGATCTGACACCCATCTACCGGATCATTCAACCTGCAGTCCTCGTCATTTTTCCCCTGATCCGTTCAACAATTCCAGTATCCCTTCATTCCTGATGATCATCATCCCCTGCCGGTCTTCCGTAATACCCGCCTGCAACCTGTAAGTATATCGCGGATGCACGCCTTCCATGATGGTGGGCATAAAAGCAAACCGGATATTGTCATATTCCTTCAATGCCTCCCCTACTTCTATGATATGGGTGGAAACAATAAACAAACATTCCCTGTAACCGGAAAAACCTTCTGTTACGGCCAGCGTTCCGTCATATGCATCCTTTACATTCGTGCCTTTGAATAACTCGTCAAACATCAACAGCAGCTTTTTCCCGCTGGCAGCTGCCAGCGCGGCCTGTTTTACCCGCACTACCTCCGCGTAAAAATGGCTGTACCCCAGCCCGATATTATCCGCCACATTGATAGAGGAATACAGGCCTTCCCGTACTGAAAATTCCATCTTCGTTGCGGCGACGGGAAAGCCCATATGCGCCAGGTAAAACCCGATGCCTATCGATTTCATCAGCGTGGATTTACCGGCCATATTGGCCCCGGTAAGGAACAGCACATTGGCGCTCTGCTGCATCGTGACATCGTTGCCTACACCATGAGCGAGGCAAGGATGAGAAAGGTTCCTGGCGGAAAGCACATTCGCTTCAGCAGGCAGCGCCACCGCATAACCAAAGTTCTTTTCAGCGGCTACCCCGCTGACAGCGATGTACACATCCGTTTCATAAATGAAGGCCAATACGGCTTCCATTTTCGTCCGGAGCTTTCCCTTGAGCAAATAGTCGTAATACGACAAGGTTTTTACGGGGATGGACCGGTATATGTCCATATCGGCCAGCTGCCCTGCATGGCTGTCTTCCAGGATGCCCTGTATGGCCGCGACATTTGCGGCATAAGGTCCCGGCACATTGCGGAGCGTTCTTGCAAAGGCCCGGCATTTGTTCAGGGTGATGATCGTAGCATGCATCCGCTGGATCATTTCCTTGTACCTTTCATCTCTCGTGAGCGATGCCAGCGATTTTTTGACGAATATACCGGCCAGGGTGAGCGCGGCGCTTTTGCTCCCGCCGGCATCCAGGTACTCGTGCATCAGGGTCACCTGCTGCGCATCAAAGGGAAAAGCAAGCCCCGCCTGCTGAAAAAAATGGAATATCCTGCTGCGGTTGTTGATGTCTTCACTATTGCCCAGCGGGTGGCGGAACATTTTATCGAGCAACTGCTCTCCACCGCGTGTTTTCGTGCGATTAAACAAATGATATACGGAACCCTGACGGAATTTGCCCATCAGGTTCAGTTCATCAAGGGTTTGTTTGTCTATATTAAAACTCATATGCTGATCAGTATTAGCGTATCTTATTCAGTTTTCCCCTTCGTTTATCACCCGTTCGCCGGCTTTGCGTTCTGCCTGTTCGCCCCCGTTTGCATCCCCTCCCGGAGTATGTCCAGTATCCCTTCATTCCTGATGATGATCATGCCGTGCCGGTCGTCCGTAATACCGCGCTCCAGCTTATACGTGTACGTGGGTTTATGGCCGTTCATTTTAGTGGGCATATACAGAAAAGCGATGTTCTGCAGCTGTTGCAGCGCTTCCCCTGCCTCCACAATATGGGAGGAGACGATGAATATGCTGTTGCGCTTTCCGGCAAATCCTTTGATAACGGCTACGGTAGCTTCATGCGCATCTTTTACATTGGTGCCGCGGAACAATTCATCAAAAAGGATGAACAGCGATTTGCCGCTGCTTAATTCGGTGGCCATTTTTTTCACCCTTGTTACTTCCGCATAAAAATGGCTGGCCCCGATACCCAGGTTATCCGGCAGGTTGATGGTGGTGTAGATGCCGTCCATGACCGAAAATTCCATGGCGGTTGCCGCTACGGGAAATCCCATGTGCGCCACATACAAGGCTGAGCTGATGGCGCGGAGGAAAGTGGATTTGCCGGCCATATTGGCGCCGGTCAGAAATATGACGTTGGATGAAGGGTCGATGGAAATGTTATTGCCTACAGGCTGCTCCAGTCCCGGATAGTACACGCCTTCCAGGGTAAGCAGGCACTGCCCTTTATCCAGTGCGCGCGGAAAAACGAACTTTCTTTCGATCGCTGTTTGTGCCACGGACATATATACGTCCAGCGCATAGATGTACTTCAGCAGTTTTCCGATCTTGTTCCTTTCACTATTCCGGAACAATGCATCATAGGCCGTAATGGCCGCATAGGAAGGTTTTTCCTTTTCCGGCAAGCGAAGGACCGGCTCAAATGCGGGATATGACAGGAGATTGACGATGCTGTTGTACTCCGTTGAATAAGGCGCTATTTTCCCCAGATCACTGTTCTCCATAAACGCCTTTGTTATCCTGACAAGGTCAATTATCCCGGTAACGCCGTTCTGTATTTCCTTTTCGCCCAATGCTGACCGGCTGTTTGTTGTGCCGGTGGCATCCGTACCATTCAACAGGTATTTCTCCACCACATCAAATAATGACCCGTTGTATGGAAAAGGAATATTCAGCCGGGCAAAGTTGGCTATGATGCTGCTGCGCCGGTTAATTTCTTCCTTGTCTGACAATGGGTTGCGGAACATTTCTTCCAGCAGGGACTCGCCGCCGCGGGTATGGGTGCGGTTGTAGATATCATAAATGCTGCTGGTGTCATGCCTGCCAAAAATCCCTAAATCGCCAATGGTCTGTTCATCTGTATGCAAAGCCATCTTGTCGTTTTTTTAAGTAAGCCCCCGCCGGGGGATAAACCAATATACTACCCTGAACGCTTTAACGCAGCGCCTGCTTATTTTCTTTTTCTCCTGATGAGCAATATCGTCCCCAACAAGAGAATGATGCCCGGCAGTACCCATACGTAAATGATCTTCAGCACAGCTGCGAATTTCCCTCCTATCAGCAGCAGGTTGTCTTTGGCCGGCGCCCGGGGCGTGTAAATAGGAAATCTGTTCTCATCCAGCCAGCTGTAGATAGAGGTGGTAAAATAGGAATTATACCTTCTCAGGTTGCTGGCAAAATCCGCATCGCTGCAAACCACGATGCGCTGTTCTTTCCCGGCTATCTTCCGGGTCAGTTGTATAGCGGTAGGAAAGCTGGCTTTTATGTCACCCTCCTGCGGGCTGAATACCGGGGCGGTGGAATCGACGACCAGCGCACCCATTTTCAACCAGGTCCTTTGTTCCAGCGTATGCGCCAGTTGCTGCACCGCAAATCCGCTGTCGGTCGTATAGGCAATGCCGGTAACGCCGGGCATCAGCATAGCCAGTGTGTCTCTTCCGAAAAAGTTCAGCGTGGGGTCCGCTTCCTTTTCTTTCCGCAGGTTCCTTATTGCCAGCAGCATATTGTCATCGGACAGGTTGATGCCGGTTTCGGTCACAATAGGCGATACCATGTGCGGCATCTCGTTCTCGCTGACCTGTACAATGTTACCCGGCAGCAGCCGGACTCCCAGCGGTTTCAGCACAGGATTCAGCACCGCCTGTTTTTGGGGCTCTCCCATGATGAACATATTGCCGCCCTTGTCTATATACTTCCTGATCTTGTCCAGCGCAACGGGACTCAGCTCCCTTTTGGGATCGGCCAGCACCAGGATCGAAACGTCTGCCGGAATATCATGATCGTCCAGCGAAACCGTATCGATATTAAACCCGCTGTTGATCAGCGAATGCCGGTTGGTTTTATCCGATGTCATGAATTCATACTCCCTTTCTCCGGATTTATAAGCAGATCGCTCTAGGTTGCCGGTGACATATACTGCTTTGGGCAGATCTGCCTGCAGCAACCGTTTGAACGAGGCGGACACATTCGTTTCGTTCGGCCAGAATTCCGTATCCGGGAAAGTCCGCAGAAACTCCATACGCCCTTTGTATTTGAGCAGCATGATCGTTTTCAGGTTTTCAGGCTTCAGGTCAATTACTTTCCGCATTTCCTCCGGAGACATAAAATCCGCTATATCCACGCCGTACAGGTCGGCTATCCTTTCGGCGATCTCTTTGGTGGTCTTGTTCGGGAATCTTTGATGCAGGGACGGGCCCATCAGCTTTTCATCATAATCATAATAATATTTGTAGCTGAATTTGATATCAGGTTTGAAGCGCACGTATTTTTCCCACAGATAGTTCAGGTACACATTCCGTTGCTCGGGGAGCGCATTTGTGGCAGCGGTCTCCAGGAGATTTGCGCACAACACCACTTCCAGCGGCTCATCCCGCCCCAGCTCTTTGATGACCGCTTGTATGCGTGGATGTATGGTATTCGCGTCATTGGAAGTAGCGTCCCAGTACAGGGTGTAACGCGGCCGTGAGCTGACATACCCGATGGCCAGTGCTATAGCCAGCACGGTGAGATATTGGGACGCTCTGACATACCAGCGTTTCGACTCCCGTCCGGACCGGAGCTTGATCAGCGTAAAGCTCACGAACATACCGATCACCACCAGGAAGTATATGATATCCTTTGTTGTGATCAGCCCCAGCAACATCTTATCCGTCCGGCCCATCAGGGAAAGGAACCAGGTCAGGTCGCGGATAAAATCATATTTCTGCCAAAGCCCGCTGATATACGTGAGCACCAGGATGATCGAAAAAGTACTGATGGCGGACACGATCTGGTAAGTGGTAAGACTGCTCATGAAAAGCCCGATGGCCGAGTAAGCGCATATCAGCAGGAAGAACCCGAGGGTAGCGGAAAGCAGCACCCCGTATTCGATATTATTGGTGATAAAAGCCGCGGTGACCATGAAAATACCCACAATACATAACAGCAGCAGGTTATACATGATCACGGCCAGGTATTTTCCCAAAACGATCTGCCGGATGGTAACGGGTGAAGAGTATAACAGCTTGATGGTGCCGTTGTTGATCTCCCTGCTGACGATCCCCATCGTGAGCAGCGGAACGAACAGGTACAAATTCCGCAGTATGTGCGAGAACAGGGCACCGGGATCAGTGAACAATATGCGGGTGAAGGAGTTCTGTCCTCCCCAGTTCCTGAAATTGGGATCGCTCTCCCTGAATATGTCCTGTGCATGGGCAATGGGATACAGGAGGCTGGAATACACGATGGCGCATTGCACCAGGAATACGATCATTAAAAACCAGGCAACCGGGGAGTAAAAAAGATTGCGCAGTTCATTCTTTGTTATCTTGAAGATGATGTTCATGTAGAAAAATTTGAAATCAAAAATGCGGTCAATTCGCGCGGCCTTATGAATTGGAGGAAAGCTGTTTGAAGGTGTCGTCCAGCAGCCTTTTTTCAAGGCTCAGCTCTCTCAGGCGCCAGTTGTGCTGTACGCTGGCAGCCACCAGCCGTTCGGATATTCCCAGGTCGCCGTCAAAATCAACCCGCAGTTCTTTCTGGCTTAAAAATGTTACCCCTGTAACGCCCTGCATACCCAGCAGCGCTTCTTTGGAAGGCGGGTTTTCCATCTTCAGGATAATGCTCTGCGGCTGCAGGTAATTGTCAAAAGCATCCATGGTGTCTGCAAATACGATCCTCCCGGATGCGATCATGATGATGTCCTTGCAAAGCAGGTTAATTTCTGAAAGGATGTGTGAGGAGAGCAGCACGGCATGGTCCCGGGCGATTTCCTTGATCAGCTTCCTGGCTTCCAGCAGCTGGTTGGGATCCAGCCCGTTGGTGGGTTCGTCCATCACCACCAGCCTGGGCTTGTGAATAATGGCCTGCGCAATGCCTACACGCTGCCGGTATCCCCCCGAAAGGTTTTTCAGCAGGCGGCTGCTGAAATGGGCAATGCCGCAACGCTCTTTTGCTTCCGTTACGGCGGACCTGATCTTGTCCTTCTCTATGAATCGCAGCTGGGCACAATAGGTCAGGTACTCATCGATGGTCAGGTCCAGATAAAGCGGCGGATTTTGCGGCAGGAAGCCGATATTTTTCTTGGCGTCCTCGGGCTGTGCGTTCAGGTCAATTCCATTGAGATACACTTTCCCCGCTGTTTGATTGAGCACCCCGCAGATAATGTTCATGGTGGTGGACTTGCCCGCGCCGTTAGAACCGAGAAGGCCGGTGATACCAGTCTGTCCGATCTCGATATTGATATCCCTGATAGCCCAGGAGCTGGAATATTTGTGCGATAACCCCTCGGTCCTTAAAATACTGTTCATGAATTTTCAGTTTAAATATGCTTGTTGTCAATGGCGGTTTTAGTATGGCATGCTTTAGTGGTTCCTGACGATGAATGCGGCGGGCGGTGAATCGGTTGAACCCGGCACGCCGCGAAAGACCAGCGTAAAGTTGCGGTGACGCCAAAGGTTGGCAGCTCCGCTTGTGCCGGGATTATTGATGTTACTCATCGCAGCGGTAGCCAGGAGACTGCCGTCCGATGCATTCCGGAATTCAAAGACATATTGTTGTACGGAAGCATCAGCCGGATATCTTGTAAACGCCGTGATATTTTTATACGCCAGGTCAGCCGCTTCGCTGCCATCGGCCTGCCCGGCGAGATTGACATCAACGGCCGCCTTCTCCCCGGAGAGATTGATGAAGCGTATGCCCATGCTGCTGTCGCCTGCCGGAAAATGGAGGGGGGAATCCCTCACCAGCAAAGTATCCGGCACTTCTTTCGTTCCTGATACGAACAGGCTTCCCATAGTACCCGCAGGCAGGTCAAACAATAAGTTGAGCATGGAATGATCTGCCCAGGTATAGATCGGGTTGGCGGTATTTATTTCCCGCAGGTTCACGATCTGCTTCCCGCCATTAAGGCCGAAGGCCAGCGCGGTATTCCGGTCAACTATCTGTCCTACGCCCCCGCCGGTGAAAAGAATGGAATCTTCTTCGTTGAAATTGACGATGAGGGGAGTTGTCAGCGTATTGACAATGGTCAGCGACACTGCTCCGGGCGGCACCGGCGTTTTGGAACAGGAGCCCAGCAGGCCGGTCCCAAAAAAAAGGCAAAGACCTAATATGGCGGAAGGAAAGGACTTTTCTGTTTTTTTCATGCGATTAATTTTGATAGCCACTATTTTGAATGATTCCGGCCCCGTTGAGGACGCTTTCCAGCGGGAGCGGGTAAAGGAGCTGATAGTCCCCTACCCATGGTTGCTTTATGGGAATGGCCGAAAGCACTTCCGGTGCTTTTCCTGTCCGCTTGAGATTGAACCACCGGTGCCCCCATTCGCAGAACATCTCCGTCTGCCATTCCTTTGCAACCGCATCCAGCAGTTCCGTTTCAGACAGTGTTTCCGGCAGATCATCCAATCCTGACCGGGACCTCAGGGCATTCAGATCGGCAATGGCCGCTATTGCCCCGCCCGGTGCGCCGTGCGCTCTGGCTTCGGCACGTATCAGGTATTGTTCCGCCAACCGGAGCAGCATATAATATTCTGTCGCAGGGGCGCCGACAACACGGTTCAATGCCCCTGTTTTGTATTTGGCAGGATAGTAGTAATAGAACCCTGGGAAACCGGTGCTGTCCACCCATTTTGCCCTGCGCTGATCACCCGGCTCAAAGGCCCCCAGTAGCTGTTCAGAGAGGTAGGTTACCACAAAGGACGGTGCAATGGGCAATAAATTATATCCTTCCAGGGTAGCGTTGCCGGCCAGTCCGTCATTGATGTTTTGTTCCAGCTGCCATATGGCTTCTTTGCTATCGGTTAAAAATGCCCTGTTCAGATCGTCTTCCAGGTCAAATTCACTGGTGTTCCCGATCACTTTGGTGGCCTCCGCGGCGGCATTGTCGTAGTCCTGCAAAAACAGGTACGCTCTTGCCAGCAGGGCGGTGGCTCCCCACATGTTGACCCGTATGCGTTTTCCGTTGCTGGCCGAATAATCTGCAACCAGGCCGGTCTGCGCATCTTTCAGGTCCTGGATGATCTGCCGGTACACTTCCTCCACCGGGGTGCGGGACATTGCCGCTACTTTAAGCGGGTCCGCCACCAGTACCAAAGGAACATCGCCAAAGAAATTGACCAGGTAGAAATAACAGAAAGCCCTGATGCATTTTGCCTCGGCGGTCAGCTGCTTTCGCGTGCTGTCTGAAAGCCGTGAAGATGTGGAGCCTGCCACACCGTCTATCACCGCATTGGCGCCGTAAATAGTAGCATACAGCGTTTTCCATACCGCACTGGATTCTGCGCTCCCGTCGCGGGTGATCTTATTGGTATTGATGTGAACGATGGGAGCATCCAGCCCGATGAACATCGATACCAGCTCATCGGAGGAAAGGCCTCCCAGCCTGGAGGTAAGGCCGTTCGCGAAATTGTCCGTACCCGGAGATACGCCGATCATGCTGACGTATATGCCGGCCATGGCTGAGTTGGCCTGCTCATCGGTACTGAATACCTGCTCAGCGGTAACCTGGGTTACCGGCGGAGGCACCGTCAATAATTTCCTGCAGGAGATGCAGCACAGCAACACCAGAATGGCGGATACGGCCGGAAGCACATTTGACCTGCGCAGCAGCGGATACTGCCGCTGTTGTGTATAGGAATGGGGAGTAGGTAGCAAAGTCCGTTTCATAAATGACTTTTTAAGTTTAAAGGCTTACTTGCAGATTTAAAACATACACCTTGACAGGCGGCATTCCGCCAAAATTCTGCGTTTCGGGATCAAGTCCCTTGTAGCGGGTAATGGTGAAAATATTCTGCGCATTGATGCCGATCCCGCAATCTTTCACCCCTATCTTCTTTATCCAGGTTTCCGGCAAACGATAGGAGAGCGATACATTGCTGAGGCGGATGAAGGAAGCATCTGTAAAACTGCCGTCTGACCGTCCGAAATTGCTGCTGTTCTGGTTGCTCGTTGTGGTGAATGCGGGAAAAGCGCTGACATCACCCGGCTTCTTCCAGTTCTTCTGATACACTTCCAGCGGCAGGTTCTGGTTGAACTGACCATATGTGCCTATGGATTGCATCGCATTTCTTCCCATCTGCTTCCTGAAGCTGACATGCGCGCCAAAGTTTACCTGCTTATACCGGTAACTGGTGATCAGCCCCCCTAAATATTTTGGAGCCATATCCACAGTGACGTAGGTATCAGGATCGTGCGGTCCGATTCCGCCCGATATTACACCGTTCTTATCCCGGTCTTCCAATACATAACTGCCGGAAAGCGGATCTACGCCCAGATAATGAAGCAGATACTGGACTGTAAGCGGCTGGCCGATCTCAAACTTGCTGGCATAGGGAGAAGAGGCCAGACCCGGGAAAGACAGCAGGATATTTTTGTTTGTACTGATGTTGAAGCCGGCGGACCAGGACATATCCTTCCTGTCTATCAGCTGAGCATTGATCACACCTTCCCAGCCGCTGTTCTGTATGGTTGCCGGCAGGTTGGTGATTATGCTATTGAATCCCGTAAACTCAGGAAGCGGATAGCTTGTTATCTGGTTGCCGGTGCGATTGCGGTAATACGAAACGGAGAATGTCACATCATTGTTCCAAAGACCTATTTCCAACGCTCCTTCCAGTTTTTTGTTTACTTCCCAGTAGTAATCCTGGTTGGGCGGATTCTGCGGGATATAAGGTAAAATGCCGTTGTAGAAAGGATAGGGTTGCGTCACCGATGCCGATGAGCCCCATAAGGAAAGATACTGGTATGCTCCTCCTCCGGCAGTGCCTGTTGTGCCGTAGCTGCCCCGGAATTTAATGAGGCTGATATACGAAGGGAGTGCTTCATCCACCCATTCCTCTTCAGATGCGATCCACGCGATGCCAACGGAGCCGAAATCCCCGAACTGCCTGCCCGGCCCGAAATTGGAGTTCCCGTCCCGGCGGCCATTCAGGTTGACCAGGTACCTGTTCTTCAAATTATAACTGATACGGGCAAACGCTCCCACGTATTTGGAGTAGGCATATTCATCCCCCGGCCTGTCGATGACCGGGGCGTTTACAATAGAGCCCAGCAGGTTGTCATCTGTGTACCCGCTTCCGGATAATGCGGTGGCAACACCGGAGGAAGAGGTCAACGTAGCACCCAGCAACAGATCAACGGAGGCTTTACCCAGCAGGAAATGATAATTCGCCTGCGGCTCTATGTTCCAGCCGGTCACCTTGTTGGTATTAAAACTGGCATACCCGATGGGAGACCGGTAAGGGTTCTGCGACTTTATGGGGTTGAAAAAATTGTTGGAATTATGGGTGAAGGTGTAGCCAAAGAGCGTATTGAAAGAAAATCCTTTAAATGGTCTGTAACCGAGACTGAAGCTCGAGGTCAGCGCATTCGTCTTCTGGGGATTCGATTCCAGCATGGTGCCGAACGGGAACAGGTCCAGCGCACCATTGGCATTCCATTCAGCCCAGTTCAGGTTACCTTTCTCATCAAAAATAGCGGGCGCATTCGGCGCAAGCCTTGCATTTCCGGCCGCGTTAACAACGTCCACATAACTGTAGGCGTAGTTCGTGGAGAAGTTGACCGAGAACCGCTGGTCCCTCGTATTGTGCGTCAACCCGAATGCCATCGTTCCCTGTTGTGTAGACCCGGAAACCGCTGTAATGTCGGTAATACGGGAATAGTTGGCATTGATGTTGAATGTGGTTTGCTGATCGCCGCCGGAGATACCCATGGACAAAGCGGTATTACTGCCGGTGCCTCCCCATAATGCCTTTTGCCAGTTCGTGTAACGGTCCTGGTCCCAAAGCAGCAGGTCCGGGGAATTGGTTGTTGTGGGTGCAAGTCCGTCATTCCGCAGGGCTTCCCGGCGCGCCTCCAGGTATTGCGGGGTATTGAGCATATCCCAGAAACGGGTGACCCGCTGTACCCCTTGCCGCAAGGTAAAATTGAATCTTGCAGGCCCGGGTTTCCCTCTTTTGGTGGAGATCAGTATCACGCCATTGGTGCCCCTTGATCCGTAAATAGCCGTGGCATCGGCATCTTTGAGCACCTCAATGCTCTCGATGTCTCCCGGGTTGATATTGAATAAAGGGCTCTGACCGCCGGTGAAGCTGTTGCCATATAATATCCCTTTCTGACCGGTTACACTTACCGGTACACCATCGATAATATACAACGGCTCCGTGTTCAGGGAAAAAGTATTTACCCCCCTGATAGATACGTTCACCGGAGCGCTGGCATATCCGCTGGTTTGGGTAATAACGAGGCCAGGCACCCTGCCCTGCAGCGCCAGCAAAGGATTGGCCACAGGCTGCGTTGCTATCTCTTTGGAAGATATCCTGCTGATATTGCCGGTGGAAAGCCGCCGGCTTGTTTTGCCATAACCCTGCAGCACCACCTGGTCCAGCAGATTGGTGGCTTCGGACATCTGCACATATACGGTGGCGCGGCCGCCCACGGGGACCTCTTCGGTGGCATATCCCACCATACGGCAGACAAGGATGTCATCAGCCAGCACATCATTCAGATTGAACTCTCCTTTTTTGTCCGTGATCACTCCTCTTCCCGAACGTTTTACAATAACGTTCACATTGTCCATCCCTTCGCCCCGGCCGTTTATGACCACACCCCGGACAACCATCTGCGCGTCGTCCAGCTCCTTTTTATCGGGCACCGTATCCGGCTGGTTGTCCTCCACAATGATAATAGCATTGCCGATCAATTTGCCGGTAAGCCGCAGCCCCTTGAAGCAATGTTTCATCACCTCCGCAATTCCCGCATTCCTGACGGTAAAAGTAACGCTGATGGATTTTATCTTCTTCGCGATCTCATCATTATAAAAAGCGGTGTACCCGGTTTGCTTTTTAATTTCCTTGAATACTTCTTCAAGCCGCTGATTTTTTACTGATAATGTCACGCTCTTTGTTTGTTCCTGAGCAAAAACATCACAGTGCTGCGATAAGCAGGCGGCAAGTAACAGAACGACCGTAAGTCTCATTTGCCTGGTTTTAATTTTGGTTGCATAATCCGGGCCCGGGAAGTTCCCGATCCGGATATTCGCTGAATAAATGTTGCGTGTTGCTTTAAAAGCGGTGGTTTGGCTGATCTTTAACTGATATCACATGTTTCCCGAGCTGATATGCCACTGGCGCCGTGGTACAGCTCAGATACTGAAATATTTCCCGAACGATGATACATGACGCAATTGGCAGGTATTTCACCAGACCGATCGGAACAAGCCGGAAAAAATTCCTGTTATCCGTTTTTTATCTGAAGTATCTCCGCAAATGCGATAATAAACTTATGGTTTGACAATTATCTTGTTCCCCTCTATTTCAAACCGGACCCGTGTGGCTTCCAGCATTTTCAATACAAGCGATGCGTTGTTGCTTTTTGATATTTCTCCGCTGAACTTCATGTCCGGGACCTTGCCTTCATATGTTACCGTAACATCGTACCACCGGGCTATTTGCCGCATCACCGTCTGCAGGTCTGTACCGTCAAAATAAAAATATCCGTTCCTCCATGCTGTAACAGCGTCAATATTGATATCGGAGATGATGTCGATTTCCCCTGCTTTATTTAACCTTGCCTGCTGGCCCGGCTTCATCAGGTAATGTTTATTGGCTTTGCTGAATCTGATCGACCCTTCAAGCAATGTTGCGACGACCGATGGCTCATCCGCATATGCATTTACATTGAAATGCGTACCGAGCACTTCAATTTCACTGCCATTGGCGGACTTCACCCTGAAAGGTTTTTGCTTCATTTTAGCGACCTCGAAATATGCTTCCCCGGTAATTTCCACGATACGTTCAGCACCTGTAAATGCAGTAGGATAGGTGATGGAAGATGCCGCATTCAGCCATACATCAGTGCCGTCCGGCAACTGCAGCTTGTACTGCCCGCCCCTGGGTACGGATAACGTATGATATTCTGCCATAGCGGCTTTACCATAGTAGTTCAGTAACCCGCTGTCATTATTAACGGTTAATGCTCCGTTTTGAATGATCTGACCGTGACTGGTATCCAGCACAATGATCTGTCCGTTCCCGAGTTGCAGTACTGCGCGGTCCGATCCGGGAAGGACATCCTGCACCTGCACAACGGTTTCCGCTGTTTTATCACCCTGCTTAAGCAGGATCCAGCCGGTGGCCGCTCCCAAAACGGCAAAAATGACGGCAGCCGCTATCCGCCAATTGAAGCGTGTGTTCCGGTGGACAGTAAACTCGGGAGCAGGCGCGGTTTCACTACGCATGCCCTGCAGGAGCTTTTCTTTGATCTCCTGCTCAAGGTCCAGCCTGGCCGCCGCGTTTAAATGCTGAAAGGGATCTGCATCTTTATTCAGCTCATCCAGATAATCCAGGTACACTTCCACAAAATGGGTTTCAGCCGGTGTCGAACGCCCGCTTTCATACCTTTCGAGTACCTGTTGCAGATATTTTTTATCCTTTTCGGAGAGCATACAAAAAGTCCTTTGGTGTTATAGTCACCAAAAGATCACTTTCTTCCCGAAAAAAATGAAGAATTTTTAAAAAAAGTTCAGCGGGGCGTATGGGAGAGCATGATCAACAGGATGGGCAGGTGTTTGAGCCTTGTTTTCAGGTATTGTACCGTAATGCTCAGGTTATTCTGGACCGTTTTCCTGGACAGGTTCATGTCAATGGCTATTTCCTGTGCTGAAAGGTTGTCGAAGTAGTATTTTACAAAAATGCGGCGCTGCTTCTCTGGCAGAACGGCTATCCATGCTTCCAGGAGATTGACGAACTCGTTCATATTCACCTGGTTGTCTGCCTTGAAAGGCGATTGCAGCACTGCTTCAAATGAATCCAGCAGGGCGGTGCTTTTCTTTCTGTTGATATGATTGATCACCCTGAACCGGATGGCCTTTTCCAGGTAAGCGGCTAAAAATGCGATGGACAGGTCAGTTCTTCTTTTCCAGATATCCAGTAATACATCATTAACAATTTCCTTGGCATCCTCGCTGTCGTTCAACTTATTGTAAGCAGACTTGTATAACTTTTCCCAATACCGGTTGTATATCTCGGTAAAGGCCCCTTCTTCGCTGAATTTTAAAGACTCAACAAGCTCCTGATCTGTATATGTATGAAAATTCGGCAATCAAAACCATTTATCCCGCATCCGGTAGGTAGTCCATCAATCAAAGCCAATTATACATAATTTATCCCAGATTGTGCATACGGATGCCGGGTGTTGCGTGCTTCTGCCGGAGACGGTTATTTTACTTCAATGGGCAGGCTGGCGCTGTTGGTGCCGGCCATGATGCCGTAGCCGTCAAGCACATTCGAATAAACACTGCCGGGTTCTACGAGGGGATTATTGGTGGTGCTGCTTTGCAGTTCCAGTGTTTTGAGGTACAGCCATGCGGCGTGTGTGAGGCCCGTTACTTCCAGCAGCAGGTATCCGCCGGCTTTATTGACCTCCTCTGTTTGCATCACCACGGTAATTTCCCTGCCTTCGAAACGTTCATCGCTGATCAGGGTATATTCCAGGAAGCGGTCGGATATCAGGTCTGTAAAGTTATTGTTATAGGAAGGATCGAAACGGTAGCGCGCGCGTTTTTCCGGAACAAAGTTGTTGCTGGCATGGAACAGGCGGAACCGGTAGAAGTCGCTGCCTGGAAGGTCCCGCAACACAAAGCGCACGCGGCTGCCTCCGGCCTGCGCGAACGGGGCGGACAATAACGGTGCGCGGGGCAGGGTGTCCGTTGCATACACCGTATCCAGTCCTGCCGCACTTACTTCCAGCGAGTACCGCAAGCCGTATTGAACAGGGGAACCGGAAACGAAATATCCCTTTCCGCCGATCTGCTGCCAGCTGACCGGAATACTTGCATTACCGGCTTTGAGGGAAACCGAGGCGCCGGGTATTTCCGGGAAAACACTGGCCCCTGGCGGCTGCGAACGGGTCACCCGCAGGTACAGCAGGCTGTCCGGCTGCAGGAGCGCATTCACCACAATCTTGTCGCCATCATAGGGAACGGGAATATCTACCGGTTTTTCGCAGGCCATCCAGCAAAAGCAGAGCAATAGTATTCCTGTCCGTCTGTTTCCACTCATGTGTTTTTACAATTTATACCTGAAACGATTTGCATGCATGTGTTATTACAATTTATGCCCGAAACGATATGCATGCATGTGTTTTTACAATTTATACCTGAAACGATATGCATGCATGTGTTATTACAATTTATACCTGAAACAATTTGCACTCATGTATTCTTACAATTCATACCTGAAACAATTGGCGGCATCATTTCCTTCGTTCCAAAAATTTCCCTGCACAGGCTGCCGCATATCTTCGTACCCATTGATCAGAATTTGATCGCATAAGATATGCTCGGCAGGATGGGCAGAATGCTCAGCATCGTCAGCTGCCTTTCCCGTGTCTGCTCATTCCTGCTGTAATAGTAAAAGAAGGGATTCTGCCGGTTGTACACATTCATGAACCCGAAGGTCAGGATGTAGGCGGTATTCTTCCGTTGTTTGGTATGTGTAGCACTGATATCCAGGCGATGCATGTCCTGCATGCGCAGAAAATTCCTTTTTTCCACCACGTCCACTTCTCCCGGTGGCGTTGCCGGCGGCGGGAAGCCGGGAGTGGGTTCGGTCACCTGCTCGTAACTCCCTGTAGGCAATGTGAGCGGCATGCCGGTGTTGAACTGCCAGTTGGCGGAAAGCTCCCATCGCTTGCCGAGCTGCTGTGATAATACGACTTCTATTTCATGGCGGTGGTCATACTTGTAAGGAAATACACGGCCGTGATTCACGTTCGGGAAAGCGCGTTCAGACTTCGCCAGCGTATAACCGATCCATCCTTTGAAGGTGCCCGTTTTCTTTTGCAGCAATAATTCCATCCCGTAGCTCCGGCCCCGGCCCACGATCACATTCTCGTCCCAACTGCCGGAGGCGGACTGGAAATTGAGATTGTTCTCCACGTATTCGATCACATTACGCATGGATTTATAATATACTTCCACCGATGCTTCATACCGGTTATCCGCAGAGGTCTTTGCCAGGCCGGCGGCTACCTGCCTGGAAAACATCGGCTTTACCTTGCTGGTAGCGGGCACCCACAGGTCCGTGGGCAAAAATGTGGCATTATTGGCGAGCAGGTGGATATGCTGCGTCATCTGGGTATAGGAAAGCTTCAGCGCCCACTTGCGCGGCAGCAGGTAACGGAAGCCCAGCCTGGGCTGTATGGACACGTATGCATTTCCCGGTACGAGGAAAGCAGCGGTATGTACACCGAGGTTCAGGTACATGGAATCCCCGATCTGCCAGTCGTCTTCCAGGTAGAGGGAAAGTTCAGCGCCTTTGTTGAAGTCGTCATTATAAGCGGTATCCGTGAGTTGCTGGTTGTCCGTGGCGTTGCGGAAGCTGGTGATGCCGGGCCGGAACCCGTGAAAGGTGGCCTGCCCGCCGAAACGCATGGAATGTTCCGGGTTGGGCCGGTAATCGAGATCCATTTTCATGCCGCCATTTTCCACACTGGAATAATAGCGGCCATACATGTTATCTTTCTCCGCAATATCCAGCGCTTCATAATCATAGTTGTATTCTGTCCGGAAAAGGAAACGGGAATAATTGAAGGTGATATTGGAAAAGAGCCTTGGCGAAAAGATGTGGTTCCAGCGGAGCGCATAGGCCTGATTCCCCCATCCCATTTCAAAATCCATCAGCTCCTTGTACCGTTTCGGCTCGTTGTTGAGGGAATCGAACTGCATGTTGCGGTTGATGCTGGCCTGGTCCTGCCCTCCGTAAGCGCTCAGAAAGATGCGGTCGCGGGGAGAAAAGATGTGATTGATGCGGATATTGGCATCATAGAAGTAGGCATAAAAGCTGCCCTTTTCTCCGAGGTTCATCTGGTCCCTGGCAAGGTCTCCCGCCAGCAGGTCCGCATACGTGCGGCGGGCGGTAACGATAAAAGAGGTTTTACCTTTGATCAGCGGGCCTTCTATCATGGCATTGGACGCCAGCAGGCCGAGGGATACCTGTCCGTGAAAGCTGTGCATATTGCCGTCCTTCATGGAGATGTCCACCACGGAAGAGAGGCGCCCGCCGTAACGGGCGGGGAATGCGCCTTTGTAGAGATCAACATTCTTGATGATATCCGGATTGAAAACAGAAAAGACACCGAAGAGATGGCTGGCATTGTACACCGGCGTTCCATCCAGCAGGATGAGGTTCTGATCAGGACTGCCGCCCCTGACGTGGATACCGCTGGAGCCTTCCATTCCGCCGCTGACACCGGGCATGGCCTGGATACTGCGCAGCACATCCGATTCGCCAAGCAGCCGGGGCATGGTTTTCACCTGCGAAAGCGCTACGTTCACCTTGCTCATCTGCGTCTGCTCCTGCAGCCCGGGCAGGTTTTCCGTTACCTCTACTTCCTCTAACGTATTCACCGGCGCCAGCCGGATGCTGATCTGCCGGCTTTCCTTGTCTTTCAGAGACAATCGCTGCGGTTCATACCCCACGTAACTGATCATCAGTCCAAGTGTATCCTTTTCCGTTGTCAGGCTGTAAAATCCGTATTGATTGGTGACCGTGCCTGTCTGGAGATGGGGCGCATAGATCGTAGCGCCGATGAGCTTTTCACCGGTGCGGGCGTCTTCCACAAAACCGTTGATGGTTCTGCCCGGTGTATGCTTTACGGCAAGCACCAGCTGTTCCCCGATGCGTTTGAATTGTACGGACTGCCCGGAAAAAAGCTGTTCCATCACCCGGCGCAGGGGTTCCTGGTGCACATTCAGCGTAACACGGCGGTTCATGCTCACTACATCTCGACTGTAGGAAAAATGAATGCCGTACTCCTTTTCCAGCAGATCGCAGACGACGGAGAGGGGTTGGTCCTTTACGGACAAAGTAATTTTCGTGCGCCAGTTCCACGCAAAAAGCTGCATGGGGACCCAGGTAAAAAGCAATCCCAGCAGCAGTTTCCTGGCCAATGACATTGTTACAGGTTTATGATGAAGTCAGGTTATCTGATAGAAAAATCGTATTCCCCGTTGTTATCCACCCGGGTATTGGTCATGAAAGCGATGGTTTCCATGATATTCTCAATGGGCTCGTTCTCAAAATTGGCGGTCACTTCTTTCCGCAGCAAAGCTGTGTCTTCTACGTTGACGGTAATGCCATATACGGCTTTCAGCGTCTGCAGCACCTCCTGCAGCGGCACATCGCGGAACACGAGTGATCTTTTTGCGATATCCTTTACGTGCGCGGCCACTTCAAAAGGTTGTTGCGGTTCATCCTGCTTCAGCAGCATTCCGCCGGACAAAATTACGTTTTCTCCCTTTGTCGCGTTAATGACCATGATACGGCCATTGCTGACATGTACGGTCAGATCATTATTTTCCGGCTGATAATCGACTGTAAAACGGGTGCCCAGCACTTTGATCTCCGTTTTGCCGAGTACGATCACGAAGGGGCTTCCCGCCTGCTGCGCAATATCGAATACCGCCTTGCCGGAGAATGCCACCCGTCTTTCTTTTTTTCCGAAATCTGCCGACAGCTCCATCAATGCGCCCTGTTCCATCATCACCTTGCTGCCATCTTCCAATGCCGCCTGCTGCGCCCCTGAAAACACCACCTGTTCTGCGCCGGACCGCGTGCTGAGCCAGAACCCCAGCCCTCCCAGTACCAGTACTGCCGCCGCCACCTGCAGCCAGCGGTAACGCCTGCGGGGAAGAACTACGGTTTCCCGACCGGCAGCAGTATCCTCCACCGCCCTGTCCTGTGTAAAATGCGCTGACAAATCCCTGCCTTGCCCGCCCCATTCCGCCATTCCGGACGACCCGGAGCCGGTTATCCCCCGCTTCAACCTCTCCCAGCTGGAATCGGTATCCAGCCCCGGATAAGTTATCGCCGGCGCCGGTGCGTCCAGCATGCTGCGAATGGCAGACAGCACCTCTTCATTGGCAGTATTTTCCGTCCGCCAGGTTTCCACCCAGCGGCGCTCCACGCCATCCGCTTCATTCAGCAGATATTTGCAGAGCAGGGAATATAAAGCCTCATCAGGTTGCAGCATGCTCTTGAACAGTTGTACGTTAACAGAATTTGTCAGGAAGACGCCTGTAAAACAGCCATCCCCCTATGTATAGTTATAAAAATAATAGCGGCAGGTATTCCCGCAGCTCATGGTGTAATATTTTCAATGCCTTACCCATCTGGTTTTCAACGGTTTTTACGGAAATATTCATCACCGTGGCAATTTCCGCATACTTCAGTTGCTGCTTCCGGCTCAGCAAGAAAACCTCCCGGCAGCGCTCCGGCAGCTTCTCCAGGGCCAGGTGCAGCTTTCCCTCCAGCTCCCGTGCCTGTATGGAAAAATGCACTTCGGGGTCCTGCATTTTTCCGAAGGCATTTTCTTTTGTTGTGCGAACGGTTTGCTTCCGCCACTGGCTGATAGCCGTATTGCGGATAGCGGTAAAGAGATAAGACCTTTCCGATCCGTTGATAGCAATCCCTTCCCGCTTTTCCCATATCTGGGAAAATACAAGTTGCACGACTTCCTCTGCCTCATACGGATCACCGGTATAGTGAATGGCGAATGCCAGGCAGTGAGCGTGATGCTCCTTAAATATCCGTTCAAAAGACTGCAGGTCCAACATGGTCTAACGTGGGCAAAATTAGGCGGCTATCGCTGATAAACCAAATAAGCTGTCTTTTTATATCTTTGCCCGTAGATGTACGGTCTTATCAAAAAAATACTCTTTGGTTTCCCCCCTGAAAGCATTCACCATAGCGTAATGCGGGGTTTGAAGATTATCAATGCGCTGCCCTTCGGCAAAAATGTGCTGGATGCGTTCTGCCAGCCCCGCGGGAATGGCCTGGAACGTGAATTATGGGGCCTCCGGTTCAGGAATCCGGTGGGCCTTGCCGCAGGTTTCGATAAAGATGCCAGGTATATCGATGAGCTGGCCCATCTTGGCTTCGGATTCGTGGAGATCGGTACGGTCACGCCACAGCCGCAACCGGGAAACGACCAGCCCCGGCTGTTCCGCCTGCCGGAAGACAAAGCCCTCATCAACCGCATGGGTTTCAATAACGAAGGGGCAAGGGCCGCAGCCAAACGCCTCCAACAGCGCCGTTCCCATATTATCGTGGGCGGAAACATCGGCAAGAACAAGGTCACGCCTAACGAAGAAGCGATCAGCGATTATGAAAAATGTTTTCATACCCTGTTCGATGTGGTCGATTACTTTGTGGTGAACGTCAGCTCCCCCAATACGCCCAATCTCCGGGCGCTGCAGGAAAAAGAGCCGCTGAAGCAGCTGCTGCATCATCTGCAAACGCTGAACATGCAAAAGGCCAGCCCCAAACCCATCCTCCTGAAAATTGCCCCCGATCTTACTACAACGCAACTGGATGATATCATCGAGATCGTAGCGGAAACCGGACTGGCCGGCATCGTAGCCACCAATACCACCATCAGCCGGGAAGGGCTGCAAACCAGCCCGGAAACCCTGGAGCAGATCGGCGCAGGCGGGCTCAGCGGGCTGCCGGTAAGGGAACGCGCTACCGAAGTGATCCGGTACATCCATCAGCATTCGGGCGGTAAAATACCCATCATCGCCGCAGGCGGCATTTTCACGGCCAAAGACGCACAGGAAAAGCTGGATGCAGGCGCTTCGCTGGTGCAGGTGTACACCGGGTTCATCTACGAAGGGCCGGCTATTGTGAAGAAGATCTGTCAGGGTTTAACGCCGTCACCAGCCATTTAAATAGTTGTGACCACAATCCGGAAAGACGCCCCTTTTACCGGTTAGCCGCGGCAATCAATGTACAGGCCACCACACCGGCGGTCTCCGTGCGTAACCGTGTATCCCCCAAGGTTACCGGAACGAAACCATATTGCAGGGCCAGCTCAATTTCCTGCGGGGCAAAGTCCCCTTCCGGCCCTATCAGCATCAAGGTATCTTTCCCCGGCTGCACGGCATCCAGCAGATGCTGTTTCTGATCCGGCAGGCAGTGCGCGATGAAGCGCTGGCCTTTTTCATCCCTGCCCATCAGCGTCTCCAATGGCAATGGTCCGCTCAATACCGGCAAATACCATTGCTTCGATTGCAGCATGGCCGATACCAATATATTCTCCAGCCGCTCCGCCTTGAATTTTTCTTTTTCCGTACGCAAGGTGATCAGGGGAATGATGCCCTGCACGCCGATCTCCACCGCCTTCTCCAGGAACCACTCCATGCGGGAAGCATTTTTGGTGAAGGCAATGGCCATGCGCACGGCCGGGACAGGCGCCGGCACAGTGGTTTGGCCGGTAATGCCCACTACGCATTTCTTGCGGTGATCATCCGTCACTATCGCTTCGTAGCGCGTTCCTTTGCCGTCCGCCAGCAGAACGGCATCTCCTTTTACTTTCCGCAATACCTGGATGCAATATTTGGAGGTAGGCTCATCCATCGTATAAGAACCGGCGCCGGGTGTTATATCCTTCGCATAAAAAACTGGTAACTCCATGGCACTAAATTATATCTTTTCCGTTTGTTGTTCCAGGCGGCGGGTAATGGACTGAAAGCGGAAGAAGAGCAATACCGATGCGCCCAGCAGCCCAAGCAGCAATCCCCACCAGATACCCTGCACACCATATCCCATCTTTATACCGAGCCAGTACCCCACCGGCAGGCCCAGCACCCAGTACGCCAGGAGGGTAATAACGGTGGGCACCTTCACATCACCGAGCCCCCGCAGAATGCCCAGCCCCACCACCTGCGTGCCATCGAACAGCTGAAAGAAAGCGGCGATCAGCAACAGGCCCGAAGCGATGCTGATGACCGCGGGATCATTGATGTACATGGCCGGCAGCAAACGGCTCCCCAGCATGAACACCAGCGCAGCCACCCCCATCAGCACCAGTACCATGTGATAGCTGGCAATAGCGGAATGCCGCAGATCTGTAAAGTTACCGCGGCCGAAGTTGTTGCCGCTGCGGATACCGGCAGCCGCGGAGATGCCGCTGGCCATCATATAGGTCATGGCAGCAAGACTGATGGCGATCTGGTGCGCCGCCAGCTCCGCGGCCCCTATCCAGCCCACCATGATAGCTGCGCCGCTGAAAGCGCTCACCTCAAAAATGTATTGCAGGGCCACCGGTGTACCCAGTCCCGCTATTTTCTTCAGGGTGGCCGGTCTTATATGCCGGAAGCCGAACGTTTGCAGATAGGCTTTAAAACGCGGTGAGCGGAGTACATACCAGCCCATCGTCACCGCCATCAATAACCGGTCTACCACCGTAGCGAGCCCCACACCGGCCACGCCCATCCGCGGGAGGCCGAAAAAGCCATACACCAGCGCTATGCCCAGCAGGATGTTGAGCACATTACCCAGGATGCTGATGTTCATGGCCTGCCTGGTGAACCCTAGGCCTTCGGCAAACTGTTTGAAGGTTAAGAACACCATCAGCGGGATGAACGACAGCGCGAGGTACTGCAGGTAGATCTCCCCCTCCGCCGCAACATCCGGCTGCTGTTGCATACCGTCGAGGTTATGCCCCACCAGCAGGATGAGGCCGAAAAGCAATATGCCTGTGAGGAGGTTGATCAGGAGACTGTGGGCCAGCAGATGCCCGCAGCTCCGCCTGTTGCCCCGGCCGTTCTCCTGCGCGATCAACGGCGTAAGACCGTATGACATGCCGATGCCCGTGACCATGAACACGGAGAATATGCTGCCGCCGAGGGATACGGCGGCCAGCGGCACCTTGCCGGTATGACCGATGATGATGCTGTCGCTCAGCGCAACGAGGGTGTGGCCTAACTGGGAGATTACAACCGGGTAGGCCAGGTGGAAATTGTCTTTATAATGAGATCGGTACTTTTTATACAGTCGTTTCATGTCGTTCACAAGCATTAAAAAAGCCGGCAACTTTAAAGGTTGATGCCGGCTTCAGTTATTTTTTCAGGATGCTTTGCTAAAATGGTGCATCCCCGAATGCATCGTCATCAAAATCCATATCGTTCATCTTCGAACCTTTCTGGATGAATATCTTGGCTTCATCGTGCCCGCCGCCGTGGCCTTTCATGCCTGCGAAAGCATTGCCGCCGGTGGAAGGGGGCCCGTCCACGAACCCGTCATCTTCAAAGCGCTGGAATTCCAGTATGGCCCGGAGCTTCACGGTATCCAGCTGGCCGTTCCTGTGCTTCGCAATGCGGACGTGGGTTTCGCCTTTGTTGGATTCCCCCATTTCGTTGGTGGTGATCTCGTAGTATTCAGGCCGGTAGATGAACATCACCATATCCGCATCCTGTTCAATGGCACCGGATTCCCGGAGGTCGCTCAGCTGCGGCATTTTGTTGCCGTCTTTCCGCTTTTCCACATCACGGCTTAACTGTGACAGGGCCAGTACCGGTACGTTCAGTTCTTTCGCCATCCCCTTCAGGTCACGGGAGATCTTGCTGATCTCCTGCTCGCGGTTGGTGTTGCGGCCGTTTTCCGCGCCGCTCATCAATTGCAGGTAGTCAATGATGATGATGCCTACGCCGTGGTTATGTACGAGGCGGCGGCATTTGGCGCGCAGCTCGAAGATGTTCAGACCGGGGGTATCATCAATGAAGATGGGGGCTTTGGCGAGCCTTTCGATACCGTGGGTCATCAGCTTGCGCATTTCATGCTCTTCCAGCTTGCCGCGGGTGATCTTCTCCAGCTTGATCTCGGATTCGGCGGCCAGGATACGTTGTACGAGCTGGCCGCTGGACATTTCCAGTGAAAATATCGCGGCGCCTTTGGGATATTTCGGGTGAAGGGCGGCATTACGGGCAAGGTTCAACGCGAAGGCGGTTTTACCCACGGCAGGGCGCGCAGCCAGGATGATCAGGTCAGACGGCTGCCAGCCATATGTGATCTTGTCCAGCGTAGGGAAACCGGAAGGTACGCCGGTGATATCATCGCCCTTGTTCCGCAGGTCTTCGATACGTTTGATGGTGTTCACCAATACCCGGTCTATCGAATCATAATTCTTGCGGAGGTGATTGTTGGTGACTTCAAACAGCTTGGATTCCGCGGCGTCCAGCAGGTCGAACACATCGGCCGTATCCTCATACGCTTCACTGATGATCTCGCCGGAAATGCGGATCAGTTCCCGCTGGATGAATTTCTGCAGCACAATACGGGCATGCGCTTCAATATTCGCGGAAGACACCACCATATTGGTGAGGCGGGTAATGAAAAAGGGACCGCCCACGAGTTCCAGTTCAGCTGATGATTTCAGTTCTTCCACCACCGTGAGGATGTCCACAGGCATGGATTTGCCGGCAAGGCGTTGCATGGCGGCAAATATCTTCTGATGCGCATCTACGTAAAAACATTCGGATTTCAGGATCTCGATGACCGTGTCAAAAGCGCCTTTTTCCAGCATAAGCGCACCCAATACCGCTTCTTCAAGCTCTTTCGCCTGGGGGGGCACTTTACCGTAAACCATCGTGGAGATATCAATAGCAGGCTTGCGACGCGTGTTTCGGTCTTTCTTCAGATTGAGATCCATTTATATTCAGCGCATTAAGGAGGTTATAGAAAATAGTGGTTACTGTATGGCCGGGTTGCTTAATTATTTACAACTTTTTTATATCAGTTCCATTCACACCAGTTTAACAAATTGTAAAATTTTTGAACCGGAAAAACTAAGGTAACAGCATTTTTCTGATAAACCGGTTTAAATCCGGAACAATATTTATCCGAACGCTACCCACAGGTTATCCCAAGCCGAACATACGGTTATCCACCGTTTTTCAGGGGGTTATCCACCGAAATGGATAAAAATCCCAAGCAAAGATCGGATTATTCACATTTCCTGTGCATAAAGATTTTCCACATTTTACTTGGCTAAATTTCCATCTTGCCGTACAGCAGAAGTTGTTAACTTTACGCGCGATCAGGCGTCCACGTAAGGCGCCTGGCATCAAAATACAAGGATAGAAAATGACGATCTCGTATAATTGGCTCTGTGATTATCTGCCGGTAAAACCCGCACCGGAGGAACTTTCCGTAATACTTACCGCGGTTGGGCTGGAAGTAGAGAGCCTGGAAAGGTTTGAAAGCGTAAAAGGCAGCCTGGAAGGGCTGGTGATCGGGGAAGTATTGAGCGTGGAAAAACATCCCAATGCGGACAAGCTGCGCCTGACGAAAGTGAACATCGGCAACGGTGAGCCGCTGAGCATCGTCTGCGGTGCGCCCAATGTGGCAGCAGGCCAGAAAGTAGTGGTAGCCCCCATCGGCGCCACCATTTACCCTTCTTCCGGCGAGCCGCTTACCATGAAAAAGGCGAAGATCCGCGGGGAAGAGAGCTACGGGATGATCTGTGCGGAAGACGAGATCGGGCTGGGAGACAGCCATGACGGCATCCTGGTACTGGATGCCTCCCTGCAGCCGGGCCTCACCGCCCGGGAACTCTTTCAGCCGGCTGAGGACTGGGTATTTGAAATAGGCCTCACCCCTAATCATATGGACGCCATGAGCCATATGGGCGTGGCGCGCGACATCTGCGCCTGGCTGAACAACCATGAACATACGCAGATCTACCAGGTGCGCAGGCCCGGCATCCATGCGGCATCCCCGGCAGCACAGCCGCGGGAGACCGGCGTAGAGGTTAAAAACACGGAGGCCTGTCCCCGTTACTGCGGGCAGACCGTCACCGGCATCAAGGTAGGGCCTTCACCATCCTGGATGCAGCACCGCCTGCAAGCCATCGGCGTGCGCCCGATCAATAATATCGTGGATATCACCAATTACGTGCTGCATGAGACCGGGCAGCCGCTGCATGCATTTGATGCCGCGGAGATCAAAGGCGGCAAAGTCATCATTCAAAACCTCCCCGCCGGCACACCTTTTACCACACTGGACGGCAAAGAACGCAAGCTGGACGCCGGGGACCTGATGATCTGCGACGGAGAGAACAACCCGTTGTGCATTGCCGGGGTATTCGGCGGCATACAATCCGGCGTAAAAGAGACCACCACCGAAATATTCCTGGAAAGCGCATTCTTCAGCGCCACCGGTATCCGCAAATCCTCCGTCCGCCACGGTCTTCGTACAGACGCTGCCGTGCGCTTCGAAAAAGGGGCGGACATCAGCATGGCGCCCTTCGCCCTGGAAAGAGCCGTTGCCCTGATGGGCGAACTGGCCCATGGCGCCCCGGCCTCGGGTGTAACAGATACATACCCTTCACCCGCACCGCAAAACAGCGTAGCGCTTTCCTATCAATATATCAATACCCTGAGCGGCCACCAATATGCACCGGATAAAGTAAAAAATATCCTCTGCAGCCTGGGATTCACCATACAGTCGGAAGACGAAGCCCAGCTGCGTGTAGCCGTTCCATACCATAAAACGGATATCTCCATTCCGGCCGATATCGTGGAAGAGGTCATGCGCATCGACGGGCTGGACAATATCCCCATCCCTCCCCTGGTAAACATGGCGCCCTCCCCCCAGGAGCAGCCGGATAAGGAAAGGGTAAAGGAAAAGATTGCCGATTACCTCGCCGCCAACGGCTTTTCAGAAATATTTACCAATTCCATCACCAACAGCCAGTACTATACGCACCTGGAACAGGAGGGGCTGGTAAAAATGATCAATAATCTCAGTGCGGAACTGGACGTGATGCGTCCATCCATGCTGGAAACCGGCCTGGAACGGATCGCCTACAACCTCAACCGCCGGAATGAGGACCTGCTGTTCTTCGAGTTCGGGAAGACCTACATCCGTGAGGGTGCCGGAAAATACACCGAAACGGAACACCTCAGCCTTTATCTGACAGGGCAGAAAAGGCCCGAAAGCTGGATGTTCAAAGCAGCGCCGGTGGATTTTTACTACCTGAAAGGCTATGTGCAGAACATCCTGCAGCGGCTGGCGCTACCCTCTCCGCAAATGACCGCGGTATCCACGCATGGCCTGCAGCCAGCGTTCGAGATCAGCGTAAACGGTGCGGTGATTGCCGTACTTGGTGCGGTAGATAACCAGCAGCTCAAGACGTTCGACATCAAACAGGCGGTGTGGTATGCCGATTTCTACTGGGCAACGATCCTGCAGCAACTGCAGACGAAAGAGGCCTTCTATGAAGAGATCCCGAAGTTCCCCGCGGTGCGGCGGGATCTGGCGCTGGTGCTGGACAGGCAGGTGAGTTTCGCTGCGGTGGAAGCCGCCGCCCGTACGGTTAAAACATCATTACTGCAACATATCAACCTGTTCGACGTTTTTGAAAGCGAAAAACTCGGCGCCGGCAAAAAATCATATGCGATCAGCTTTACGTTCCAGGACAAGCAGAAAACGCTGACCGACCAGGAAACGGATGCATTGATGAACAAGCTGGTGAAAGCATTCGAAACACAGCTACAGGCTGAGATCCGGAAATAATGGAACTCGAACAATATATCCAGCGCATTGAGGACAAGCTGCATCAGCTGTTGAAAAAACTACAGCAGGCGCAGGCGGATAATGCCATGCTCCGGGAGCAGCTTTCCCTCCATCAATCCGAGCTTAAAGAGCAGGAGACGACCATTGCATCCCTGGACCAGCGACTCAAAATGGCAAAAATTGCCACTGCTACGCAGGGAAATGGTTTGTCAGAAGATGAGGAAGCGTTCCGCCGGGAAGTGAGGGGGAAGATCAATGACTATATCCGGGAGATAGACCGGTGCATTGCGCTGCTGAACTCCTAGATATAGAGACTGGTATCCAGGTTCTCCACTCCCATGATCCTGACAGACCTGATCAGGTCGTGCCGGGGATTGATCAGATAGATCCTTTCGTCCGGGAACACTGCGGAAGGGAATGAGACCACCAGCGTGTCCGCTGCTTTCAGTATCCGCGACCCGAATGCCCGGGCAGCCTCCGGGCGGGGCCAGGTTCTCCATTCAGGCGGCAGCTCACTTTCGGCAAACTCTCTCAGACTGCCGCCGGGCACATCAAAGATGGTGAATACCATATCATGCAACTCCTGGTCAAAATGATACCCGCCCCGCGAAAACTCGATCAGGCACTGTGACCGGCGCAGACAGGTGTAAATACAGCGGTCCCCGATATCGTGCCACCGGCCGGTTACAAACCTTGCAGCAAAACCCGTGGGGTCCGCACTGTACTCCCTCGTGCTGAGCTGGTGTAATTTCAGATTCATCGTTATTGTCATTTTAAGGTAGTCCATTAATATATACCCATCTCCAGCCTGCGCAGCTCATTTTGCACTTCCTGCATCCCCACCTGGGTATCCATTACTTCTATGGGCGCCAGGTCCCCGAAAGCCTTGTTCTTCCGCTTCATCCACTGGACCACCTTTTTTCTGTCCCGGAAAATGTCATATGCATGCCCGTACACATCCACAATAGACATGATCCTGTCGCTCACACTCTGACTGAACACCTCCTTGTCCTTCTTCAGATAAAGCGTTCTGTCCGTTACAGACAACATTTTACCCAAAGTGGCATACTCCAGCCCCAGCGTATCCTTCAGGATCGCTAACTGATCTTTTGTAACACCCTGCTTTACCAGCTCGATCTTCCATTTAAAAGATGACTTTCTCATTACTGCTATGGATTCTAAAGAGTTGAACAAATCCTCCTGCCGGCCTCCTGATGGTTTCCGGCCCTTTTTACCGTTGTCAAATTCCTTCGTCATGGCAAATGTAAATTATTTTTTGTTTACAAATTCAGTTGGGTTGAAAAAATATTTCCTTTAATCGGATGAAAATTTTCGTTTAATAGATTGAATATCAATATGATTAAACCATTATCAATTTGATAGTAAAATTTTCATGCGGATTTAAAAAGTTTACATTATTGTAAACACAAATTAATTCAATTATCACGAATCAAGTCAAAAAAACTCTCCCGTAGCCACCGGCCTATATCTGCCGGCATTCCTTACATTTGTGGCACAACAATCCTAACAAGATGGAAACGCTCATCCCGGTCAACATAGTGGTCGCCGACCGCACCTACCGCATCAAAATCCGCACGGAAGAAGAAGAAGCCGTACGCCGTGTCATGAAAGAAGTGAATGAAAAGATCATCGAGTTCAAAGCCGCCTATGCGGGAAAGGACATCCAGGATTACATCGCCATGGCGCTGATCATGTACGCCACACACCCCGCCACCAGCGGCGGAAAGGCACAGGCGGGCGTTGCCCCCTTCCTCCGGGAAAAACTGCAACACCTTGACAATCTGCTGGATGAACACCTGAAATGACCGCCAAACCCCTAAATAATTCATTATCACGAGCCTCCCGTGCTTTACTGCCAATATTTTTGTTATTTTCGCGGGTCGGCTTTTGCACCTATTGTTGAAAAAGGGCGGGGAGACATTTTATATCAATACTCTTTTAAACTACAGAATATGACAGAACTTATCATAGTGGGCGTCGTAGCTCTCGCTATCGGTATATTGCTTGGAAAGTTGATTTTCGCTAAAAACACCCAGAGGAAAATACAGGAAGCAGAAGATCAGGCCAAAAGGATTGTTGCAGAGGGCCAGCTTTCCGCCGAAACATTAAAGAAAGACAAACTGCTGGAAGCGAAGGAGAAATATCTTCAGATGAAATCCGAGCACGAGAAAGAAGTACTGCAGCGTAACCAGAAGATCTCGGAATCCGAGAACCGCATCAAGCAAAAAGAACAAGGCCTTAACCAGAAAACCGAGCAGCTCCAGAAACAGGTAGCGGAGAACGAATCCATCAAGGAGAACCTCGGCCGCCAGATAGAACTGGTGAACATCAAACGTTCCGAACTGGAAAAACACCAGGAAGAGCACATCCGCCGCCTGGAGAAAGTTGCGGCCCTGTCCGCCGAAGAGGCCCGCCAGCAACTGGTGGAAAGCCTGAAAGAAGAAGCCCGCTCCCAGGCTATGAGCCACATCCAGGAGATCATCGAGGATGCCAAGACCAAAGCCAACAAGGAAGCCAAAAAGATCATCATACAATCCATCCAGCGTACCGCCGCCGAAAACACCATCGAGAACGCCATTACCGTGTTCAACCTGGAAAGCGACGAGATCAAAGGCCAGATCATCGGCCGGGAAGGCCGTAACATCCGTGCCATTGAAGCGGCTACGGGTGTGGACCTGATCGTGGACGATACCCCGGAAGCCATCGTGCTTTCTTCCTTCGACCCCCTGCGCCGCGAGATCGCCCGCCTGAGCCTGCAACGCCTGGTACAGGACGGCCGTATCCACCCCGCACGTATCGAGGAAGTTGTGGAAAAGACCAAACGCCAGCTGGAAGAACAGGTGATGGAAATCGGGGAAAGGACCGTGATAGAGCTGGGCATCCACGGTCTGCACAAAGAACTGGTGCGTATGGTCGGCAAAATGCGCTTCCGCTCCTCTTACGGCCAGAACCTGTTGATGCACTCCAAGGAAACCGCCAACCTTTGCGCCGTGATGGCCGCGGAACTGGGCCTCAATCCCAAGCTCGCCAAACGCGCCGGCCTCCTGCACGATATCGGCAAAGTGCCTGATGAAGAATCCGAACTGAGCCACGCCCTCCTCGGCGCCAAGCTCGCTGAAAAATACGGCGAACATCCTGCCATCGTGAACGCCATCGGCGCACACCACGATGAAATGGAAATGGCCTACGTGATCTCCCCCATCGTTCAGGCCTGTGACGCCATCAGCGGCGCCCGCCCCGGCGCCCGCCGCGAGATCATGCAAAGCTACCTGCAAAGGATCAAAGACCTGGAAAACCTCGCCCTCGCTTACGATGGCGTGGAAAAAGCATATGCCATCCAGGCCGGCCGCGAACTGCGCGTGATCGTGGAAAGCGAAAAAGTAACCGACAGCGATGCAGACCGCCTCAGCTTCGAGATCGCCAACAAGATCCAGAACGAAATGCAATATCCCGGACAGATCAAAGTAACCGTTATCCGTGAACGGAGAGCGGTGAACGTTGCCCGGTAACGATATCCGTTTACCTTTTCCCAAAGCTGCCGCATCATACGCGGCAGCTTTTTTTTGCCTACTCCATCCCGCCCTGTTCCCCTTTACCAAATAGCCTAAAATCCCTATCTTACCAACTCTTAAAACAAACTTCTTTTGTATGACAAGCAAGATTCTGACCCTCGCAGTAATGGGACTGCTCACCTTCGGCGCCGCATCCGCCCAGAAACAACAAAAACTCTTCAACGGCAAAAACCTTGACGGATGGAAAGTGCACGGCACCGAGAAATGGTATGTGGAAAAAGGTGAACTGATCTGTGAAAGCGGTCCCGATAAAGAATACGGCTACCTGGCCACCGATAAGACCTTCAAGGACTTTGAACTGACGGTGGACTTCAAACAGGAAGCCAACGGCAACAGCGGCGTATTCTTCCACTCTTCCCTCGATGGCACAAAGATCTCCGGATGGCAGGCCGAAGTAGCGCCTCCGGGCAGCAACACCGGCGGCATCTATGAATCCTACGGCCGCGGATGGCTGATCAAACCAACACCGGAAAAAGATCAGTACCTTAAAATGGGCGAATGGAATACCATGAAAGTAGTGGTTAAAGGCGACCAGGTGACCACCTACCTGAACGGGCATGAGATGATCACGCTCAGCGATGAGAAGATCGGCGCAAAAGACGGACAGATAGCCCTGCAGATCCATTCCGGCGGCGGCATTAAAGTACGCTGGAAGAATATCAAAGTAAGAACATTATAAACGGTGGCTAAAAAGCCGCTCCTGAACAAATGATGGGGACTGAACCGCATTGATGCGATGTGCTGCCCCATCATTTTACTTTTTCATCAATATTGCAGCATGACTTCACTACCAGAACAGATCAGGGAAACCACCCGGTTCCTGCAACAACAGGGCTTTGAAGCCCCTACCACCGGTGTTGTATTAGGCACCGGCCTCGGCGAACTGATCAAAAAAATAGCTATCCAACAGAGCGTATCGTACAAGGACATCCCGCATTTTCCGGTATCCACGGTGGAATTCCACAAAGGGCAGCTGATCTTCGGCCACATCGGCAGAACATCGGTGATCGCCATGCAGGGGCGGTTCCATTATTACGAAGGGTATTCCATGGAGCAGATCACTTTCCCCATCAGGGTAATGAAAGCCCTGGGCGTACAGCAGCTGCTGCTGAGCAATGCCGCCGGAGGCATGAACCCCGCTTTCAAAAAAGGCGACCTCGTATTGCTGGACGATCACATCAACCTGCAACCGGAGAACCCGCTGCGCGGTCTTCACCATCCTGAATTCGGACCGCGTTTCCCCGATATGAGCAGACCTTATGATCCGCAGCTTTCCGAAAAACTGCAGATCGCCGCTACTGCCGCCGGGCATTCCATGCATAAAGGCACATACGTTGCCGTGACCGGCCCTAACCTTGAAACCCGGGCGGAATACCGCTTCCTGCGCATGATCGGCGGAGACGTTGTGGGCATGAGCACCGTACCGGAAGTGATCGTGGCCAACCAGGCGGGACTGCCCTGCGCGGCCGTTTCCGTGGTCACGGATGAATGCGATCCGGACAACCTGGCGCCCGTGGCCATTGAAGAGATCATTGCCGTGGCCGGTAAGGCAGATAAAGTATTAAGCGGGATATTCGCGGAAGTGATCGCGGAAATGACCTGAGCGGCAGGACTTGTTTAACTGGATTTACGGATGATCAGTTCGGTCTTCAGTACCCTGATGATCGTTTTCCAATCCGCCACATCACGCGCGATCTGTTCTATCAGCAGCTGCGCAGCTGTGCGGCCGATTTCCCGGACGGGCTGCGATACCGTGGTCAGCGATGGTTCTATCAGTCCGGATGCAAAATCATTGCTGAAGCCCACCACCGCAATATCGTCCGGCACCCGCAAACCGCGCTTCTTGATCACCTGGATCGCCTCTATCGCCGTAGGGTCGTTCACCGCAAAAATGGCATCCGGCGGGTGTTCCAGGTTCAACAGGTGATTCACGTAGATCTTCACTTTGTCCACATTCAGATCATAGGAGATGATCAGCTCCTCATCCACATCCATATTGTTCCGTTTAAGCGCAGCCTTATACCCGCTGAGCCTTCGTTCACTGATCTTGAGTGAGGCCGGCCCCGCCAGGTGGGCGATCCTTTTCCTCCCCCGTTCCAGCAGGTAATTCACGGCACGGTAGGCGCCATCGTAATCATCCACGATCACCTTTGGCACATCCATATCATCACATACCCTGTTGAAAAAAACAATGGGGATCCCCTTCCGCTGGAAGATCTTCAGATGATCGAAATTGCGCGTTTCCTTGGTAATGGATACCAGGATACCGTCCACCTGGTTAGCCAGCATCACTTTGGTATTCGCCACTTCCGTTTCATAACTTTCATTGCACTGGCAGATGACCGTATTGTAACCGGCCTGCCCCGCCACTTCCTGCGCCCCCATGATCACGTTCGGGAAAAAAGAACTGTAGAACTCGGGCACGATAATGCCGATAGTATTCGTTTTCTTCGTGATCAGGCTGATAGCCAGCATGTTTCGCTGATAATCCAGCTTCTCCGCCAGCTCCAGCACGGCCTGCCGGGTATCCGGGTTTACGCTGGGATGGCCTGTCAATGCCCTGGAAACAGTGGATTTCGAGAGGTTCAGCTCCTTCGCTATATCAATGATCGTTACCTGGTGTCTTTTCATCGTGTGCTGCATTTTTGCCGTTCCGTAAAGAAACGAAATAATTCCTTTCATGGGAACATTCCCACAAATTGGGAATGTTCCCAACGTGGAAACAGGGATTTTTTTATCCCCCGAACAACTGTTAATTATAAACTTGGGTTACAATCTTAAATTCACACGTATGAAAAAGCTGTTGCTGACCATTGGCATTTCTTTGCCGTTTCCACTTATCCCATTTCACAAAGCTTCTCTGCGCATCTTAAACTTTTAAAAGAGCTGGTTGTATGACAGTAAGATTTCTAATGCTGCTATTCGTCCTGTCCGGGACGTTGCACACCATGGCACAGGTTGCCGACAATGCCAAAACAGTCACGGGGAAGGTCACGGACCCCGATAACGCTCCACTGGAAGGTGTGAACGTAGTATTGAAAGGCAAAACAACAAAAACCACCACCAATGAAGAAGGCATTTATTCCATCCGCGTAGAAGACCCGGCCACCGCCGTGCTGGTGTTCTCCTACGTGGGCTTCCACAACAGGGAAGTAAAGCTCAACGCCACCACGACCATCTACAACCTGCGGATGGAAGCGGCGGTGCAGGGGCTGAACGATGTAGTGGTGATCGGCTACGGCACCGTCAAAAGGCGGGACCTGACCGGCGCCGTAGGCGAGGTAAAAATAGAAGACATGGAAAAAGCGCCTGTGGCTTCCTTTGAACAGGCGCTGGCGGGCCGCGTGGCGGGACTGCAGGTTTCTTCGGTGGACGGACAGCCCGGCTCCGGCCTGAATATCGTGCTGCGGGGCAACAACTCCGTTACGCAGGACAATTCCCCGCTCTACGTGATCGATGGCTTTCCGATGGAAAATCCATCCAACGACATCATCAATCCGGCGGACATTGCATCCATCGAAGTGCTGAAAGATGCTTCCGCAACGGCGATCTATGGCGCCAGAGGCGCCAATGGCGTGATCATGATCACCACCAAAAAAGGAAAAACCGGTGCGCCGGTAGTGAGCTACCAGGCCTGGGCCGGCGTCCAGCAAAACATCAAACAACAGGAGATGCTGGACCCTTATGAATTTGTGAAATACCAGCTGGAGCAAAACCCTACATTCTACGGATCTGTATATCTCGATAACGGCAAAACACTGGAAGATTACCGGAACGTGAAGGGCATCAACTGGCAGGATATGGTGTTCCGCGATGCCTTTATGCATAATCACAACATTTCCGTAAGAGGCGGTAATGACAAGACACGATATTCCGTTTCCGGCTCCCTCCTGGGGCAGGATGGTATCATTATCAACAGCGGCTATAAACGTTACCAGGGAAGAGTTTCGCTGGATCAGACCATCAGCGGCAAATTCAAAGTGGGTATCAATATCAATTATACATCCACCAAAAGGCACGGCACCATCTCCAATTCAACATCAGATGGCAGAGCATCCGGCCCAACGGCCAGCCTGATGTACAGCGTATGGGGCTACCGCCCGGTAACCGGTGATTCGCTCAATGACATCAATATCATCGATGAGCCGTTTGACCCGGATGTGGACCCGCTCAATGAATACCGCATCAACCCGGTTATCTCCAACAGGAATGAATACAACCCGGTCTTTAACAATACGCTCATTTCCAACGCTTACCTTGAATACAAACCGGCAAAATACTTTACACTGAGAGTAACCGGTGGCCTCACTAAAACGGCCATACGCCGCGAAAAATTCAACAACTCAAATACCCGCTCCGGCAATCCAAAAAGCGGAACACTTGGTGTGAATGGCTCTATCAGCAATGCCGAAACGGTGAACTGGCTGAATGAGAACACGCTCACCTACGCACGCAATTTCAATAAGGTGCATAACCTGAACGTGGTGGGTGGTATGTCGCTGCAACAAGTGTCCTCACACAGCTACGGCTTCAGCGCTTCACATATACCGAATGAATCCCTCGGCATCAGCGGGCTGGATGAAGGATTGATCACTACCGCGCCCACATCAAAGTCCACCAATGCACTAATGTCTTTCCTGGGCCGTGTGAACTATGGCTACAAATCCCGTTACCTGCTCACCGTTTCCTTCCGTGCGGATGGCTCCTCCAAATTCCCCACCAATGCCAAATGGGCTTACTTCCCCTCCGGCGCATTTGCATGGCGGCTGAGCGATGAATCGTTCATGAAGAACATCCGCTTTCTCTCAGATGCTAAAATACGCGTGGGATACGGCTTAACAGGGAACAACCGCGTATCTGACTTTGCATACCTTTCCGCATTGCAGATATTCCCTTACTCCGGTTACAGCTTCGGGGAATCTCCCGTTCAGGGCATCATTCCCAATAACCTCGGCGACACACATCTGAGATGGGAGACAACAGGGCAAACAGGTATCGGTCTGGATCTCGGTTTCCTGAACGACCGCATCACGCTTACAACAGATTACTATAAAAAGAATACCCGCGATCTGCTGCTGCAAGCCACACTGGCGCCGTCTTCCGGATACCTCAGCGGATACCGGAACGTAGGGCGCGTATCAAACGAAGGGCTTGAATTTACATTGAACACGGTGAACATTAAACGAAGAAACTTTTCATGGTCTACCAACTTCAACATCGCCTTTAACCGCAACCGCGTGTTGCAATTAAATGAAGATGAACCAAGTTATGCGTCCCGTATCACCTGGGGCAACTTCAACAACGCATATCCTTATATCGCTATACCGGGGCATCCTATTGCGCTGTTCTACGGCTTCCTGTTTGATGGCATCTATCAATATGACGACTTCGACCAATTGGCAAACGGCTCCTACGTGCTGAAAGAAAATGTGCCGAACAACGGCTCTCCGCGCGCCAATATGCAACCCGGCCATATCAAATACAAAGACATTAACCAGGACGGACAGGTGAACAACAACGATCTCACCATCATCGGAGATCCAAACCCTGTGCACATCGGCGGCTTCTCCAACAACTTCACCTATCGCAATTTCGACCTGAATGTTTTCTTCCAGTGGAGCTATGGTAACGACATCCTGAACGCCAACCGCATAGAATTTGAAGGCGGCGATGTGGTGCGCAGCTATCTGAATATGTTCAAATCAGTTGAAAACCGCTGGACGCCGGAGAACCAGACCAATTCCCTGTACAAGATAGGGGGACAGGGGCCGCTGGTATATTCTTCCCGTACAATAGAAGACGGTTCTTACCTGCGGCTGAAAACGGTGGCGCTGGGTTATACGTTGCCTGCGAATCTTACAAAAAGAGCCGGCATTAAGTCGCTGCGGGTTTATTCTTCCGCACAGAACCTTATTACATGGACGAACTATACCGGTATAGACCCGGAAGTATCTGTCCGCCACAGTGCATTAACACCGGGTTTTGACTGGTCTGCCTATCCTAAAGCGCGCACCATTACTGTTGGACTGGATGTTTCTTTTTAACGATAAAAATGCAAAACGATGAAACGTTTGATCACTATACTTCTCCTGGCCGGCTGCATGTTCAGTTCCTGCAGCAAGTTCCTGGAAACCAAACCGGAAGATTTTGTAACACCGGATAATTATTATAAAACAGAAGCAGACCTCCACCGTGCATTGAACGGTGTGTATAACAGGCTGATCGATAATTGGGGAAGGATGTATTCCCGTGGGCTTTACAGCTACCTCGCTATCAGCGACGAGTTCTTTTACAAAAACATCACCATTAACCACCTGAAGGTAATGGATTTTGATGCAGGCCAGCTGGATGTAGGCAAGCTCTGGGAAGTAACCTACCAGGGGATAGACAGGGCCAACCTGTTACTGGAAAATGTGAACAAGCCGGCGATGGATGAAACAAAACGGAATGCCATCAAAGGCGAGGCCCTCTTCCTGCGCGCCTATTATTATTACATCCTGGTGGACAATTTCGGGAGCGTACCGCTGAAGCTCGTTTCTACCAAGTCCCCTACAGATGGCTATCTGCCCGGAGCACCCATTGCTACGATCTATGACACCATCGTGTCTCACATGCAACAGGCGGAATTACTGGTGAACGACATTGACGGCTATACGAATAATGAACGCATCAGCAAAACGGCTGTACAAGCCATCCTGGCAAGGGTTTTCCTGAAAATGGCCGGTGAGCCGCTAAAAGATGTATCAAAATATGAAGATGCGCTGGCCTATGCGAATAAAGTGATCACTTCCAACAAACACTCCCTGCAACCGGATTACAAACAGATATTCATCAATCATTCCCAGAACCGCTATGACCTCCAGGAATGCCTGTGGGAAATAGGTATGTATGGTGACCAGCAGGGTAATATTCAACTGGCTGGTGCTGTGGGTATTGAAAACGGACTGGAATGCCCGGATGATAACATCGGCTACTCCGGAGGTGCACTGCATCCGACTGCAAGGCTGTTCAATCTCTTTGAGGAAGAAGACCTTCGCCGTGACTGGGCTATTGCTCCTTACAAGTATGTTGTCTCCAACGGCGTAACGAACAAATCATTCTATACGCCTGCACAGATCTATGAACGTACTGCCGGCAAATGGCGCCGTGAATATGAAACCACTTCTCCAAAGAACCGCGTGTACAACTCCACCAATTTCCCCGTGATCCGTTATGCAGATGTCCTGTTGATGAAAGCAGAAGCGGAAAACGAAGTGCGCGGCGTACCTACGCCCGAAGCCTACGAAGCCCTCAACATGGTAAGAAGAAGGGGTTACGGCAAACCGGTAAACACACCGGACCCTGCTGTTGATCTGGAACCCGGCCTGGGCAAGACTGATTTTTTTGCTGCCATACAGGATGAGCGGGCACGTGAGCTTTGCTTTGAAGGCATGCGCAAACACGACCTGATCCGCTGGGGCATTTTCATCTCCAATATGAAATCCCTTGTTGACGATATCGCCGCTACTGCTCCTTCCGGCTACAAATACGCCGCCAACGCAGCAAAGAACACTACGGACAGGAATGTGCTGTTGCCCATCCCTACAACAGAATTAACGGTGAACCGTCTCATCAACCAAAACCCTAACTGGTAGTATCCAATTACAAAAAATACACTGTCATGCGAAAAGCATTATTTATACCGATCTTCTTTATCACCGTCGCGGCCTGTACCAAAGAGAAAGTGACCACGCCGGACTTTGAAGTGTCCACGCCATCACTGACTTACAAAACCGGCGACACCGTCACTTTCCGGATCAGTGGCAATCCTGATAACCTTACGTTCTATTCCGGTGAACCTGGTCAGCAATACGAGTTCAGGGACCGCACCTCCATGCCAAACGAACTGGTGATCAATTTCTCCAGCTTTGTGTCATACGGTGTCATCCGGCAGAACCTGCAACTCATGGTGTCCAGCGACTTCAGCGGTCTGGCGGACAGCAATGCCATCAAAGCCGCCACCTGGACGGACATATCCCATCTGGCAACATTTTCCACCGGTGCGGACCGTGTACCTTCAGGTACTATTAACCTGAAAGACTATACGCAGGAAGGGCATCTGACGTATATTGCTTTCCGTTATACGGACTATAAAAAACCAGGCGGGCAGAACAGATGGGTGATCCGTACTTTTACGGCGGAAAATATCTCGCCGGACAGTTTGGTAACGCCGCTGGCCGTAATGTCCACCGCAGGCTGGCAGGCCGTGAACTTCAGGAACGAGAGCTTTGTCTGGAGCATCACCTCCGCACAACTGCTGATGCCGAGCAGCTCATCCACCGCGGATGATAACGAAGACTGGGTATTCTCCAAAGGATTCGATCCCTATTCCGTTAAGCCCGATGCAGGCACTGCATTGAAGAATATCAGCACCCTGCTGTCAGAACATAAACATGTATATAAAGAACCCGGCACCTATAAAGTGGTATTTGACGCTTCCTCCGTCCGCTATAACGGCGAGAAACGGGTTTTGAAAGAAATTACTTTAACGATCACGAACTAGGATATTCATGAACGCTGTCATTGATACGTCGGTTATTGTTGTGTTTTCGGTATTTATTATGCTGGTAGGGTTTTCTTTCTCCCGCACGGGGCGGAACCTGAAATCCTTTTTCGCCGCCGGTGAAGCGGTACCCTGGTTCATTGGAGGGCTGTCCCTCTTCATGAGTTTTTTCTCCGCCGGTACCTTCGTAGCCTGGGGTTCCATTGCCTACAAATACGGCTGGGTAGCCATCACTATTCAATGGACCATGTGCATCGGCGGGCTGATAACCGGACTCTACCTGGCGCCCAGATGGAAGGCCACCGGCAACCTGACAGCCGCTGAATTTATCCGGGAACGCCTTGGGGACAGGGTGCAGAAAAGCTATATCTACATTTTCATGCTGGTATCCCTGCTGATCAAGGGCTCGGTATTATATTCCGTCGCCCGCCTGGTCAGCTCCTCTCTCGGTTTCCCGCTGATGCCCAGCACGGTGGTGCTTGGCCTGTTCATGATCGCCTACACGGCTGTGGGCGGGTTATGGGCCGTAATGGTGACGGACATCCTGCAATTCGCGATCCTCACCGCCGCTGTGCTCATCCTTATCCCGCTGGCCTTCGATGCCGCGGGCGGCGTGCAGCAGTTCCTGCATTTCTCGCCCGAAGGGTTCTTTGATGTGGTGAACGGCGAATACACCTGGGGCTTCATGATCGCGTTTGCCCTGTACCATATTTTTTACATCGGCGGCAACTGGACGTTCGTACAACGGTACACCAGTGTGGATACACCGAAGTCGGCATCGAAAGTAGCCTATCTCTTTGCCGGATTGTATATCATCAGCCCGGTACTGTGGATGCTGCCGCCGATGGTGTACAAGACCATTAATCCCGGGCTTTCCGGCCTGGACACGGAGAACGCCTACCTGATGATCTGCCAGCACGTACTGCCGGCGGGCCTGATGGGGCTGATCCTCACCGGCATGTACTTCTCCACCTCGGCCTCGGCCAATACAGCGCTGAACGTAGTGTCCGCCGTATTCACCAATGACATTTACAAAGGCAGCATCAATCCCGGCGCTTCCGATAAAAAACTGATGCTGGTAGCCAGGGTATCGTCCTGGTTCTTCGGACTGGGGATGATCGCCATTGCGCTGGTAGTACCGTACATCGGCGGCATCGTGGAATTTACCCTGAGCATCGGCGCCATCACCGGCGGCCCGTTGCTGGCCCCTCCCATCTGGGCCTTGTTCTCCAAACGGCTGACGGGCAGGGTCACCTTGTATGTTACCGTGATCAGCCTGGCCATGAACCTGGTGTTCAAGATCATTCTGCCGTTCACATCGGGCTTCAGGTTAAATCGCGGTGAAGAAATGCTGCTGGGTGTGGGATTACCCTTCCTCATGCTGGCTTTATATGAACTATACGCCGCTTACAAAGGCACCATCAGCAATGAATATACGGAGCTGCAGCAGCGCCGGGCAACGAGGAAAGCATCACCGGTGATCATCAGCGCGGAAGAAGCACGGGAGATCAGGAAGCAGAACAGGTTCGGACTGAACGTGATCGCATTCTCCCTTTCCTTCATTGCCGTACTGCTGTACGTACTGTGCTTCTTCTCCGCGGGAAGCGTGGTACTGGTGGCCTCCATTGCCACCATCATCCTGTTATCATCACTCATTCCGTTGCGCGCCGCGAGGAAGGTAAAATTGGACTGATATGAAGAAATGTACGGGGCTGATAGGGCTATGGCTTTTTGCACAAACAGCAGTTGCACAGCAATATGTTTCGCTGGAAAGCAGCGCGCTGAAGCTCAGCTGGATCAAAAAAGAAAGCGGCTGGCAGCTGCATAACGTCACCGCCGGCCGCACGAAGCTGCGCAAGCCCAGTGGTGAATATACCTTGCTGTATGCCAGGGAAAAACCGGACTCCACGCCCGCGAAGGAATACGCACACTTCCCGGGAAAGCAATACCACTACATCGTTCCCCTCTGGCAGGAGATCACGCAACCGGTACAGCTCAATACGGCGGGAGAAGCCCTGCATTTTTATCCCGCCGGAGCGGTTTCGGGAAAAGATAACGCGCTGGTATTCACAAAAGAGCTGAACACGGCTATGGTGACCACCACCTGGAGCATAGACCCGGTGTATGCATCGGATGTTCGGGTAATTATCAGCCTGCGGGCGAAACAGGCCGGATACTTTTCCATTGCCACGCCTACCATCGCTGCGGCTACGCCCGAAGAATTGCAATGGGCAGGTATTCCCGGCCACTTTCAAAGCAATATGATCGAAAAGGATCTGATCCGGTCCTTTGCCTATATGCAGGGCATTCCTGACAAACCGGTACTGGTCAGGGAACGGACGGCTGCCACGCTTTCTCCCTACATGGAAATGAAGAACAAGGTCACCCTCGCGGTGATCCCTGACCCCGGTACAGGGCAGGACCCCTGGGCATCAGATGCGAAAACCCGCACTCCCTGGCGCCTGGGCCTGTCTCTCATGAACCGGAAAGCCATGCTGACGCCTACGGCCTATCATCCGGTGCTGGGACAGAAAGGATCATTCCTGCAGGCAGGGGACACCGTTTCCTTCTCCTTCCGTTATTCCATTCAGCAGCGGGATTGGTACACCGTGTACAAACATGCGGTGAACGATATCTACCGCTTCCCGGATTTCCTGGCGCTGAAGCAAACCGCGCAATCGCTGACAGACCGGATACTGGCCATGCACCGCTATGTGACCGATGATAAAACGTCCATGTGGCGGACGGAAGATTACAACGGCCTCCGCATCGGCGCGCAGGCCTATCTGGGCGGTGTATATGGCTCCGCCAAAGATGCCATGAAAAATTCCGACTACGGCGCCATGTGGATGCTCGCCAATATCATGCAGGATTCAGTACTGAAGCAAACAAGGCTGCCTTATGCCCGCAACTTCAAGCTGCAGCAGCAGGAGGAGCAGCCGGGCTTCTTTTACGGCGCCGCAGCGGGACAATATTACCTCTCCAAAAGCAAACGGTTCACCGAGGAATGGGGACCATATGTCGAGCCGATAGGGCTGACCTATTACATGCTGATGGATGCCGGTAATATCCTGCTGTTTGAACCGGGCGATACGGTGCTGCGGAATACCCTGCAGAAAGCAGCGGATAAATTGCTGTCGTGGATGGACAGGAATGGCCGCTGGCAGGTAGCATACGATCAGGCCACACGGCAGCCGATGTTTACCGAAGTGGAAGACCTGCGGCCGACTTTCTACGGCCTGGTGATCGCCTACCGGATACTGGGGGACAAAAAATACCTGGATGCAGCACGCAAGGGCGCTGACTGGTATATCGAAAATGCGGTGGAGAAAGGCCGTTTCCTGGGCGTTTGCGGAGATACCCGTTTTGCGCCGGACTTTGCCACAGCCCAGAGCGCACAGGCGCTGCTGGAGTTATACGACATCACAAAAACAGCACGTTATCGCAACGCGGCAACAGCCGTGGCAAGATTATACACCACCTCCATCTACACCCATCCCATCCCCGGTACCGCCATCAAAACCGTGAACGGGGCCCGGCGGCAGGATTGGGAGATCAGCCAGGCAGGCCTGAGCTTTGAGCACGGCGGTAGCCTGGGGTCAGCCAACTACCGCGGCCCGATCCTGCTGGCAAGCCATGCCGGGATGTTCGTGCGGATGTTTGCCCTGACCGGCGATTCACTTTTTCTGAACATGGCGAGGGCCGGAGCCTTGGGCCGGGATGCATTTGTAGACCCGCAGACGAGCGTGGCTTCGTATTACTGGGATGTGATGAATAAAGGCGCTGGCCCCTACCCGCATCATGCCTGGTGGCAGATCGGGTGGATCACGGATTACCTGCTGGCCGAAGCCGGCATGCGCTCCGGCGGAAGGGTGACATTCCCCCGCGGTTTCATTACCCCGAAAGTTGGGCCGCACCAGTCTTACGGCTTTGCACCGGGCGAGGTGTACGGCACTCCGGCAGACCTGTTGCTGAAAGAAGGCCTGCTTCATACCGGCAGTCCTTACCTGGACTATTACTGCGCCATCAACCGGAAAGAAAAGCAACTGTTTTTCATCCTGCTGAATAATGATGATGAACAACTTCATACCAGGTTGCAGGTGGATTACAGCAAACTCTCCCTGCAGGACGGTAACGCACAGCGCACCACACTGAAAACAGCTGACGGCAAACGCTCCCTTCACCCCGTCGATGCATCGCTGATCACCGTGAACGGAGAAAGAAAAAAACTTCATGACGTGTACACGATCCCGTTATCACTGGCACCATATGGCATCGCAGTGATAGCAGTCACCTATAACTAGATCATGCGGATAATAAACAAACATATACCATATACTTTTTTGATGCTGCTGGGCTGTGCAACGGCGCATGCCCAGGATACCTTTCTTGTGGAGGCAGAGGATTTCCAGTTCAAAGGCGGCTGGCAGGAAGAACGGGCAGAGGGGCATACCATCCTCCGTGTATTCTCCGGCAAAGTGCCGGCGGCGGATGCGCTGACCGTGATCGACATCAAAAAACCAGGTACCTACGCAGTATGGGTGCGCACGCCTGATTATCCGGATAACAGACCCGGCACAAGGTTGTTCCGGCTGTATGTGAACGGGCAGGCGATGGCACGGGAATCCGGTCAACATGGCAAAAACGGCTACTATTGGGAAAAGGCAGGCACCGCAACACTGGAAGCCGGCGAAAACGTATTGCGCCTTAAAGATACCCGCAGCAATTTCGGGCGCTGTGACGCCGTGCTGCTGACCAGCACAAACACCGATCCCAATACGGCCGGCTTCAAAGCCCCAGAAGCAACGATCATCAGCAAAGAAACAATTTCATCCGCCCCGCCGGTGGTCCCTGACCGCATCATTCCGAAAGATGCTCCCGTGATCGCCGCCGTCAGCAATGATAACATAAGGCTGCAATTCGTTGCTGCGGCAGATAAAAAGATCGCCGCAGTCATGCATATCCGGAAAAACGGTAAATGGATCACTCCCGATGCGGGACGTGAAGCCAACCGTATTTTCCTGCTAAGCGCGGATGATCCGCAGATCAGTTTCGGCAGCTTCTATCCTTCCTGGAAAGGATCGCTGGCAGCCGGCAGTTTCACCAGCAAAGGCAAAACATATCATATACAGGAACCCACGCAGCTGCTGAATCCCTTTCTTGCCGGGAAGCTGCAATCCTGCACCGTAACCACTGTAAAACAAATCAATAACCATTCCCTCTCAGCAGACTACCGGACGGAAGACGGGCAGGTTGTTGAAGGCATCTGGCAGTTATTGCCCGGTACGCAGCACCTGCAGCTGAGCCTGCAATACACGCCTGCGCAAAGCGGATACTACAGCTTCGTGGTGAAAGCATTGCAAGGCATCAATCCATCGGATGCAGCCCATATACTGGTGCCGCCCATGCAGCAATACCAGCGGCTGCCGGAAGGGCCGCTCATGATCCCCTCCGCCATGATGCCGCAGCCACTGGCGATCATGGAAAACAGCGAGCTGTCCGCATTCATTGCAGCCGCGCCATCTGTTTATCCGCTGGACTGGGCACAGTCATTCACCTCCCGTGCAGGCTTCTCCATCAGGGACGAGAAAAATGCGGTGCAGCCGGTGGCCTTTTCACCGGTTCCCGGGCTGGAGGATTCGAAGATAGTTGCGGGGCAGGTGCTGCAACGTTCCTTTATCATCGGGGCCATGGCAATGCCCTGGCAGGATGCGTTCACCTATCTTTCGGACAGCATTTTCAGGGTGAGGGACTACCGGAAGCAGGAAACAGTGTCCTTAACGGAAGCGGCATTCAACATCATCGACCTGATGCGGAATGATACGGCGGCCGGCTGGGCGCCGGAGCTGAAGGGATTTTACGATATCGAAGCAGATCCGAAGATCCGCCCCACCGTTGTGCAATCCGCCCCGCTTGCCGTGATCTCCGCAGCCGTAATAGGCCGGGATGAAGCGCTGTACATCAACAGAGCCCTGCCTACGATTGAATATACTTTGTCCCGCAGCGGTTTCCGCTGGGCGAACGGCATTGCCGGTACCTTGTTCAACAAGGATAAAAGATCATTGCGGCTCAGCGCATTCCATTCACAATTCACTACGGCATATTATGAGGGCTTGCACCAGTTGCTGCAGGAAGCCAATCCCTGGCTGAAAGCTGTTGCCCTGCCGCAAAATGCTGTCAGGACCGCCAAAGGATACTCCGTGAACGTTCCGGTATGGGCGCAGGAGCTGGCGGCTTACCGGTTGACGAAAGACCGGCAATGGCTGAATGCCGCCCGCAAAAACGCCGATACATTTCTGGCACGGGACGTTTATGGTACGCACACGGGTATGCTGGGCAAACAACCTTTCTACAATACTTCTTTTTATGCCAACTGGTGGGACCTGCCGGACCTGTACGATGCAACGGGAGACAGCAGCTATCTCAAAGCAGCGGAATCGGCCGCATTCCATACACTGGCCGGAGTACGCTCCTATCCTATGGTGGAAGATACCATGCAGACCATACATCCGGGAAATGTTTACAATGGCAACACCAGGTTCTGGTGGAAAGGCGGCGAAAAATACCGGCTGGGATTTCCGAGGAAGAAGGGTGACGCCCCGGAAAAGCAGGTGCCGCAACATCTTGTATCACCAGTGGGACTGGGCTTTGAGCAGCCTTTCACTTATTTCGATCCGGGCAAGCTGGTGCGCCCGGTGTTTATGAGCAGCTGGGCCCCTCACCTGCTGCGCCTCTCCAAAACGGCTCACGGCAAAATATTTGAAACCTATGCGCGCAATGCCGTGATCGGGCGGTTCAGCAACTATCCGGGATATTACAGCACCGGTTTCACCGACATTCCCATGCAGCCGGATTTCCCCTACAAAGGGCCGGATGTCAGTTCTATCTACTATCACCATATTCCGCCGCATCTGGCTTTCACGCTGGATTTTTTATTCAGTTCCGTCATACAGCGGTCCGGCGGAAAAATATATTTCCCCTACAGCAAACAGGATGGCTTCGTGTGGTTCAACAACCGCATCTACGGCGGCGGGAAAGGAGAAATATTTGATGACCGGGACGTAAGCCTCTGGATGAAAAAAGGATTGATCAACGTCGATAACCCTGTTGTGAATTATGTGACAGCCATATCCGGCAGGCAGTTCTGGATCATCCTGATGAATGAGGCAGCAGATGAACAAAGCTGCAGCATTACCTGGAGTGAGGAAGTGCAGGCAAAAGACAGCGGCATCCGCTATCCCGGAAAAATGGCCAGCGGCAGAAGCATTACGCTGGAACCGAAAGGGTTTGCTGCCATCGCATTTCCCCTGTCCGGCAAACATGCCGTAAAAAGGATACCGCTCTTGAAAAAAGGCATGCAGGAGATCGACTTCGGGCCGGGCATCGGCAAATTCCATGCTTTCCGGATACGTTCACCGTTCGGATGGGATTCCGTGTACGGCTACTTCGAAGCCATAGATTCGGAAGGCGCAACGGCATCGGTGACCATTCAGCATACCGAGGAGATCAGGGATACCTATCCCTATGAATGGTCTTATCACCCGCTGGATATGAGGGAGGACGCAGAGATCAGCATACAGATAAAAACAAGGAGCGGCAGGACTTTCAGCGGCTCCCTAACATTATAGATGAACATCAATATTCGTTCCATGAACCGACAACAGCTGAAGAGTGCGACGCAACGGCGGCCAGATAAGGGATATGCAGCCGGGTTCCTGAAAAGGACCTGTCTCTCTCTCCTTCCAGCCCTCCTGTGTATGCATGCCGCACACGCGCAAACCGCCGAGGAGTTGATCGCAGCTTCGCAGGCGGGCGCATCGCCTTTGTACTTTGATGTTCATACGGCGAATGTGCCGCTGGTAACTACCGGCAGCTTCCGGGATGAACGGGAGTGCAACGTCAGAAAAGGATTGCCCAACTTCTTTCACAAAGCGCTGAACGGGAAAACGGTCACCGCGGGATTCATTGGCGGCAGCATCACACAAGGCTCGGCATGCTACCGGCCGCAAACGGCAAAATACCTCCAGTCCATGTTCCCCGGCGTAACGCTGAAGGCACTCAACGCAGGCGTTTCCGGCACGGGCACCGATCTTGGCGCCTGCCGGCTTCATGACCAGCTGCTGCAATACCATCCGGACCTGATATTCGTTGAATTTGCGGTGAACGGGGCTTATGCTCCCGGCATGGAAGGCATCATCCGGCAGATCCGGCAATTTGACCCGGAGATCGATATCTGCCTGATCTATACCATCAGTAACGGACAAACGAAAATATATGCGGAAGGCGATGTTCCGGAAAATATAGCCGGACTGGAAAAAGTGGCAGCGCATTATGGCATCCCTTCCATTCATCTTGGTATGGAAGCCGCCATGCTGGAGAAATCCGGCGAGCTGCACTGGAAGCACAACGGCGATGTACCGGGCAAGATCATTTTTTCCCGGGACGGCATTCACCCGCTGCCGGCCGGTGGCAATCTTTACGCGGCGGCCATAGCGCGTGGAATGCAGCAGATGAAAAAACTGAACACACCCCTGCGCCATGCCATACCCGCCCCGCTGTTCCCGGATAACTGGGAAGATGCCGGAATGTATGCCCCGCTTGAGCTGGCGCAATTCAGCGAAGGCTGGCAGAAAACCGCGACCAGGCAACAATTTGCCGCCTGGTTCCCTTACATCATGGAAGCCTCCGCCCCCGGCGCCTCCTTCACCTTCCGGTTCAACGGCACAGCATTCGGCCTGTTTACGATCGGCGGGCCGGAAGCGGGACAACTTGGTATTACGGTGGATGGCAAGCCGCTGCCGCTGTCCACCCGCCCGTTGCCGGGAACAAGGATATTCCGGCCCGGGGAACAGCCCTGGCTCAATCTCTTCAACAGCTATTGCAATAACCGCTACCGCGGACAACATGACCTGGTAGCGCTGCCACCCGGCGATCATACCGTTACCATACAATTGTCAACCGAGAAAGCAGACAAGGTAAAGATACTGGGCGCACAACGGCAGGAAGATATTTTACAGCATCCGGAAAAGTATGACCGCACGGTGATCTACCTCGGCAAAATATTGCTCAGGGGACGCAGGATATAATGGGAATGTTCCCGCAAAACGGGAATGTTCCCACGCATTTTTTAACCGCGCGTACAGGATGGTACGCAATGAAGCACATTAAATTTGATGATGAGACACACGATGAAAAACGGATATTTCGCCACATTACTACTGCTCGGCAGCGTTACCTTTTCCGCACAGGCACAGGTGCCGGGCGTCAACATCACCTCCGCAGGCAAAACCTATACTTTCAGTCCTTCCTTCGTGGTGCTGCGCAACCCTGCCAATCCCGGCATGGCGCTGAAACCGGCGGGCATTCCGAAAGTTATGTACAATGTGCTGACCTGGAAAACCGATAGCAGCAAAGCAGACTTTCGTCAGCAGAAAATAAATGCATCCGTTGCAGGTGATGGTTTCGATGATAAAATACTGCGCGGCAGGAATGAACTGCGGACCGCCAACATTTTCAATGCCGGAGAACGGACGGAGATGCTGCCTGTTTCCGCGGTATCGAAGGGCGACACGGTTTTCTTCAGGTATGCGGACGATCCTGCCTTCCGGTTATCCGCCTACCTGATTGCCGGCGCAAAACCTTATCCGGTGTTACATTATACTTTTACCCCGCTGCAACCCGGTTACTACAGCGTGGGCTACACCGGCGCACCGGCATTTTCGCGGGAGCAGGCGGCCGCCATCTGGCAGCCGTTCATCTGGCAGGAAAAACGCATTCCGGATGCCGCTTATCTTACCCCCGCATTCATGGCTACCCTGCCCACCACCATGGTGAACGATGGCGCCAGCACCGTAGGCGTACTGGCCGCTCCGCAGGAACTGCCCTTCCAGCCATTGCCCACACTGGCGAACAGCCGCTTCGGCGTGGCGTTGCTGAACCGGCAGCAGCAATTGCAACCGCAGGTGTATGCGCCCATCCCCGGCGGATACCTGTCCAAAATGAACAAAGGGCAAACCTTTGAATTTTCAATGTTCCTGGTTGCGGAACCTTTGGGCATCAGCTACACCTACCAGAAAATAGCCGAAACCGTTTTCGGGTTCAAAGATTACCGGCGGAACGATATTGCCTCTCTGAACACGGCGCTGGACAATATTGTGGATTATTCGATGACGCACTATGCCTGGTTCATCGACAGCCTGAAGGGGTGTGCCTATTCCACGGATGTGCCGGGTGCAGTAAAGAACGTATCCAGCCTCAATCCCCTGGAAATAGCGCTGGTAAAGGACGATGCGGAGATGTTCGAAAAACGCGCCTACCCGCTGATGGAATTCATGCTGTCCCGCGAAAAATTCCTGTTCAGCCTGGACAGTACCCAGAAGATACAAAGCCCTTCGCGCAGGCTTAAAGGTCCCGTTGCACCCATGTCCGAACTGGGCGCGCTTTACAATGTATTTGGCCGTGACAATGGTTTTTACCTGCAAATGATGCAACAGGAATATAGCAGCAGCCGGGTGCGCAACCTCGATGTAAAAGAGAAGGGAAACAACTGGGTCAGTGCCATGCACCTTTACAAAGCTACGGGCGACCAGTCGTATCTCCGTACCGCGGTAGCCAGGGCGGATGTGTACCTGCAGAAAAGGGTGCATCAGCCGCAAACCGCTTTCAATGACCCATTCTCCGGCAGCTTCTTTTTCTGGCCCACTTTTACGAACAAGTGGATAGCGCTGTCACAACTCTATGAGCTGACGGGCGATACGGCATACCTGAACGCCGCCGTGCAGGGTGCGCGGAACTACACCCTCTTCACCTGGATGGCGCCGGGCATTCCCGATAGTATGGTAACGGTGAATAAAGGCGGGAAAGCGCCGATGTACAACTACCTGAAATCAAAAGGTCATACGCAGATGTATTTTCCGGAAGAGAAAGCCCCGGCGTGGCGCCTCTCTGAAACCGGTCTTACGCCTGAATCTTCCGGCACAGCCACCGGCCACCGCGCCATCTTCATGGCCAATTATGCGCCCTGGATGCTGCGCATCGGCTATTATGCGAAAGACACCTTTCTCATCAACGTGGCAAAAGCGGCTGTGATCGGCCGGTACCGGAACTTCCCGGGATATCATATCAATACGGAGAGAACGACGGCTTATGAAAAATACGACTTTCCGATGCATGCGCACAAAAAACAAAGCGTCAACTCTTTTCACTACAACCACATCCTCCCGATGGCTTCCATGCTGATCGACTACCTAGTAACGGATGCGGTTACACGCAGTCGTGATGCGATCAGTTTTCCCGCGGAATATATAGAAGGCTACGCCTATCTGCGAAGCAAGATGTACGGCATGCGGCCCGGAACTTTTTATACAGAAAAAGACGCGCAGCTGTGGATGCCATCCCGCCTGCTGCGCATCAGCAATACTGAACTGAACTATATCGCCGCGCGTAAAGACGGCAAGCTGCTGCTGGCATTCACGAACCAGTCCGCCAGTCCGGTTACCGCAACCGTAACCGTCAATCCCCGGCTGGTGGAGTTTTCCCGGCGCAGTAGTGCCCGGAGCCTGGCGGGAACCGCCGGGCCGCTGAAAGACAGCGTTTTCACCGTCACCGTAGCGGCGAACGGCATAACTGCGGTAGCATTGGAGCACGTTCAGCCGCAATCCTCCTTCCAGCAAAAGATACTGGCGGCGACAGATGACCGGAGCAGTGATTATGTAAAACTGGAAACCGGCAATGCCCATGCCATGCTGTTCAAACTCGGCGGCTATGGCAGGCGGCTTTTTATGTACCTCGAGGATGACGACAATAAAATAACCCGGGCAACGCTGCACTACGGAGATACGGCGGTTACGGACAATACCTATCCTTATGAATTTACAGTACCGCTGAAAGATGGTGAGGATATCCGGTTCCGGCTGTCCGTTACCGACAGGCAGGGAAGAACAACGCAAAGCAAAGCAATAACCTTAGGAAAAAAGCATAAACAATGATGAAGTTTGAAGCGGCCGGGCAGCGATCATTCCCCGGCAAAAACATGGATGTTGACCTCGTGATCACCGGTGGCGGCCTTTCCGGCGTATGCGGCGCCATTACCGCAGCAAGGCAGGGCCTCAAAGTAGTGCTGGTGCAGGATCGCCCGGTATTGGGCGGCAACGCCAGCAGTGAAGTGCGGCTCTGGATACTTGGCGCTACTTCGCACATGGGCAATAACAACCGCTGGGCAAGGGAAGGCGGATTGGTAGATGAGCTGCTGGTAGAGAACACTTTCCGCAACCCCGAAGGCAATCCCCTCATATTCGATACCATTTTGCTGGACAAGGTGACCTGTGAACCGAACATCACCCTGCTGCTGAACACGGCCGTGTATGCCGTTGAGAAAAAAGACGCCCACACCATCCGCTCCCTGAAAGCATTCTGCAGCCAGAACCAGACCGAATACACTTTAACCGCCCCCCTCTTCATGGACGCCTCGGGAGATGGCGTAGTGGGCTTTCTCTCCGGCGCCGCCTTCCGCATGGGCGCTGAAACAAAAGAAGAGTTCGGCGAACTGTTCGCACCTTCCAGAGAATACGGCGAACTGCTCGGCCATTCACTCTATTTCTACAGCAAAGACACCGGCAAACCGGTAAAGTTCGTACCGCCGGCTTATGCGCTGGACGATATCACCAAAGTGCCGAAGTTCAAAAGCTTCAACGCGCGTGAATTCGGTTGCAAACTCTGGTGGATAGAATATGGCGGCCGGCTGGATACGGTGCATGACACGGAAGAGATCAAATGGGAGCTTTGGAAAGTGGTGTATGGTGTATGGAATTACATCAAGAACTCCGGCAATTTCCCCGAAGCGGAAAACCTTACGCTGGAATGGGTAGGCACTATTCCCGGCAAAAGGGAAAGCCGGCGGTTCGAGGGGGATTATATGCTTCGGCAGCAGGATATTGTAGCGCAACACCAGCATGAGGATGCCATTGCATTCGGTGGCTGGTCCATCGACCTGCATCCGGCGGATGGGGTATTCAGCGAAAAACCGGGATGCAACCAATGGCACAGCAAAGGTATCTACCAGATCCCCTACCGTTGCGTGTACAGCAGCAACATCCGCAACCTCTTCCTGGCGGGCCGCATCATCAGCGCCAGCCATGTGGCATTCGGCTCTACCCGCGTGATGGCCACCGCCGCGCATGTATCGCAGGCCGCCGCCATGGCCGCCGTGATCTGCCGGGAGCAGGGAATACAACCTGCGGATATCATCAGCAAAGGATGGATCAACACCCTGCAGCAACGCCTGCTGAAAACCGGCCACCACATCCCGGGCCTCACGCACCGGGATGAGAAAGACCTTGTACAATCCGCTGCCATCACCGCATCCAGCGAACTGGTATTCCGTGAATTTACCGGCGATCCGCTGAAAAAACCGCTGGACGCAGCCGTAGCGCAGATGATCCCGCTGCAGCAAGGAAAGATCGGCCCGCTTACCTTTCATGCAGATGCCGCAACAGCCACCACGCTGGAAGTGGAATTGCGCATCAGCAGCAAAGCAGGCAATTATACGCCGGATGTTACCCTTGCGAGGCAAACATTACCCGTCCATCCCGGCAGGAACTGCCTGCAGCTCAACTTCGATGCGGAAATGCCCGAAGCTGCCTACGCCTTCGTTACTTTCCTGAAGAACCCGCAGGTGCAGCTGCACCGTACGGAAAAACGGGTGACCGGCCTGTTGTCCGTTTTCAATACGATCAACAAAGCGGTATCCAATTACGGCAAACAAACGCCGCCGGAAGACATCGGCATGGATACCTTCGAGTTCTGGTGCCCGCAACGCCGGCCGGAAGGGCATAACATCGATTTCAAATATCCCGAAGGCCTGGATCTGTTTAAAGCTGATAACATCCGTAACGGTACCGACCGGCCTACTACGCAGCCGAATGCCTGGGTGGCGGACTGGCAGGACAATAACCCTGCGCTTACCCTGCGCTGGGACACGCCGCAGCACATACGCGAAATCGACATCTTCTTTGATACGGATTACGATCACCCGATGGAATCCGTATTGATGACGCATCCTGAAACGGTCATGCCTTTCTGTGTGCAGGAATACCAGGTGAAAGATGATAAAGGGAACGTGATCGCATCGGCGGTGGATAATCATCAAACCTGCAACCGTATCCGTTTTGAGCAGGCCATAAACACCGGCAGCCTCACCATAGCAGTGAAGCATCCTTCAGCGGAGGTGCCGGCGGCGGTGTTTTCGGTCAGGTGTTATGAATAGGCCCGAAGCGGGCTGTCAAATTCTGGAAAAGCAGATGGCGCACCGGTCTTCCGGTACGCCATCTTATTTTTTTGCTTTATTGCGCTGCTAAAAAGGTATTGATCCGTTTCAGCAGGAAGTCGTAATGGGAAGGCGTAGCATTACCCACCCTGATCCCTTTTTTGATCAACTCCCTGATGTCCTTTAATTCTCCCAGCACCAGGCTTTCTATTTTGAACTGCTTGTCCGCAGCCCTGAAATCCATATACTGAAAGTAAAGGTTGTTGTCCCCGGGCTGCTGCGCCCTGAGAGAAGGCAGTTCCGCATCATGCAAGCAGAAACAGCTGGTATGCAGGGCATGCAAGACCCGTTTGCCGCCCGGTACGGGCCTACCGAACTTTGAAATATTGATCAGCCTGTCCACATAAATCGCCTGCAGCATCTGGCGGTAAAAGTCCGGCGCCTTTCCGGCCATCGTTTCCCGGAATACATCCTGTCGGATATCTTTCAGCAGGTCCTTTGCGCCGTAAGCATCTTTCCCGTTCGCCACTTCATTATCCACCAGGTAAGCCAGCTTGCCGTTGTTCAACAGATTGCCCTGGAAGCTGCTGGTGTACAATCTCTCAATATAGCTGCTGATAGGCAGCAGTTTTCTTACACCACCGGTATTGTTAACGATATTCAGATCAGCTATTTCAAGCCACTCCGGCAGTTCGCGGTATTGCTTCAGGATAAAGGCCACCGATTTCCGCTGTTCTTCCTTGCTCACATAGGTGTACCTTTTTTCGTGCTGCCCCTGCACTGGATAACGCTGGTAGATACCCGCGATATTTACGGACACATGCCCGATATACCGCTCATACTGCCGCAGCACGGCTTTCAGCAGGTCTTCCATATCCTCGTAGCTTTCGCCTTTTTTGCCTATCCATTCCTCCAGGTGCGAGATGATATATTTTATATTTTTCACGCCGTATTCGCTGGCCTTTACCACATTGTCTCCCAGGCTTTCACGCATGGCGGAAGGGTCGCTGCTGTTGAGGTCGCCTTCCCCGAAACGGTAGGATGGATCACCGATATGTTTTTCGATCCAGCTGTTCAGCACCGGCACTTCGCTTTCAGCGTCCAGGGCCTGCGGGATGGGCTTGTAGCCCCAGCTGATCGCATATTTATCATATGCCCCCAATAGCGGCGGCGTAAGTTTTACCCCCTTGTCTTCCGGCTGCGCCACATAGTTATTCCGCGCGTAATCCATGATGGACGGCGTGGTGCCATACTGTTGCGTAAATGTAGCAGAACGCAGGGAATCGACCGGGAAGGCGAAAGAAGCACCCATGTTATGCCGCAGGCCCAGCGCATGCCCCACCTCATGCGCCACCACATACCGCAACGCTTCGCCCAGGATGGAGTCAGGAATTTGCGTGGTGCGCACAACAGGATCGTTAGCTGCGGTCTGGGCAAAACGCCAGTCCTTCAACAGCTGAAAAACGTTGTGATAGATAATGATATCCGATTCCAGAATTTCGCCGGAGCGTGGATCGGTCACGGATGGGCCTTTGGCATTGGGAATGGCCGAGGCCGTGTACCGGATAACGGAATACCGCATATCCTCCGGATTGAATGAAGGATCATTCACCGGAACGTCCCTGGCTACGATCGCATTTTTAAAACCGGCCGCTTCGAATGCCGGCAGCCAGTCTTCCACTCCCTGCCTGATATACTTCACCCATTTCTCCGGCGTGGCGTCGTCGATATAAAAAATAACGGGTTTAACCGGTTCCGCGAGCGCACCGTTGCGCATCTTTGCCACATCTTCCGGCTTCGGCTCCAGCCGCCAGCGGGCGATAAAAGACCGCTGCTTCACGGGATTGCTTTCGTTATAATCGCTGTAAGACCGCACGAAATAGCCCACCCTGTCATCTGCAAACCTTGCCTGCATGGGCGCTTCAGGCAACAGCACCATAGAGCGGTTCACCAGGATGGAATAGGTGTTATCCCCTTCCGTGAACGTAAGCATGCTGCGTACTTCTATATTCTGACCGAAGCTTTGCGCCGTACTGATGAAAGAGCGGTCCGCCTCAAACTTGTATTTTTTTACGGGAAGGCCCAGCGCCACGTACAAGGGGTTCTGCGCGAAAGGCGTGAGTTCCTTTACGTCCGCCGCATACAAGGGTCTGATGTCGATGATCGCGCTCATGTTTTGTTTGCCTTTTGCCTTGATAGGGAAAGACATGAGTATGGGATCAAGGGTCTGCCGCATGATCGCTCTTTCAAAAGCGCTATCCGTTCCGCTGAAACGCATCAGGTTACGGGTAGTCACTTTTTTCAGCAGAATGGATTTGCCGTCAGGCGTAACATCCCACTGGATCATCAATCCTCCGGACTGTGCATTGTCACCGGCTACCATGGGATCGATCTCGCTGCTGCTCATGGCGGCACGGCGGGAAACGATCAGCATGTCCTTTTTCAGGAGGCTGTCCGGTATCTCGAAATAGTAGTTCCCTTTATCGAGGTGAACAATAAATAATCCTGTATCCGACACGGGTTGCTTTGGAAAGAAAGCATCGTATGATTTTATGCTCGTGTCGCGTTTCTCCTGTGCGTTTGCTGCAGAGATGCCCAGCATCCAGCAGGCAAACAGCATGGTACATCCCATCGATCTTTTTAAATCTGTCATGCTATAATTTAAACGTGTTAGTAGCCGGGGTTCTGATCCCCGAAGAATGGATTGCTCATGGTCTCGGCTTCCGGAATGGGCAAAATGTACTGATCAACATCTACTACCGTTGGTTTGACGGACATGATGCTGTCAAACCGTATTCCGGCGAACCATTCGCTGCCGTTCTCAAAAGCCAGTTCCTTGATGATCTGCGCATAGATATCGTTCAGCAATGCTTCCCTGGTGGTAGCGGGCGATGTTTGCGGCGTACCGTAAGCCCTTGTGATAATGCTGTCCAGCGGCGCCTTGGCATCTGCTATGGGAGCACCGCTGCGGGCAAGCCCTTCAGCTTTGATCAGGTACATTTCCGCCAGCCGGAAAAAATAGGAAGGCGCAAAATGGGCAGCATTGTTCGTTTTGACGATGGCGCTGTTAGATGCCGTGTAAGTGGCCGGAATCCGCGGATCGCCCGCCATAAAGGTCTTGAACCAGGGACTGGCGATCGCGTGGCGGTTGCCGTAGGTGAACCTTTTCCGGTCGCCGGTAAAGGTGATCGCATCCGTTGCCCGCATGAAGATCATTTCCGTGGAAGAGAACCCGTCTGAAAACACCTTGGCATAGGTAGCGCTCAGCTTCCGTTTTCCGCCGGAGATCACATCATCCGCCATTGCCGCCGCTTCTCCGTAATCGCCCCTGAACAACAACACCCTGGCCTTGATGGCCTGCGCTGCCGTTTTGGAGATGAATACCGGCGTGGAAAAATCCGGCGCTTTTTCTATCGCATAGTCGAGATCCGACAGCACCTGGTTATAGACCTCGGCAACCGTGCTTCTGGCGATGTTGCGTGTGGTGAAATCCGCCGGCTCCGTTCTGATCACCACCCCCCACGGGCTGTTCACATCATAGAACTGGCCGAAGAAACGCAGGGCGTCGAAATGGGCCATCGCCCGTAATGCCCTGGCCTGCGCGGTGATCGTTTCCCTTTCCGCCTGCGCCATTTCGCCTTCAGGTAATTCGTTCACCAGCTGAATGACCCAATTGGCCTGGTTGATCATTTTATACATGGCCACCCAGCAGTTGTTGACTTCCGCCAGGGTAGGCAGTACCGCATTATCCACGTACTGCAGGTTGACGAGGGAACCATTCCTGGCGATGGTGCCGCTCAGGGCGCCGGGAATGACTTCGGTCAGCACCATATAATAATACTGGTCATGCAGCTTGGCATAGGCGCCATTCAGCAGGTTACGCACACCTTCGGCGTTCTTTGCCACATTCTCGGGTACCAGGTTATTGGGCGGCTCGCGGTCTATCACATCCGTAATTTTTGTGCAGCCACCGAGCAGAAGGGCAATGAATATTATGCAGAGAATATTTTTCATGATATTGTCTTTACGTTTTAGGAACTAGAATCCAACCCTGAGGCCTACAGTGTACACCTTGGCTATCGGGAACCGGCTGTTATCCAGACCGGTACTCACATCATCATTGTACAGGTTGCTTGTTTCCGGATTGGCGCCGGGATATTTTGTGAAGGTCAGCAGGTTGGTTCCACTGATATACACCATGGCCGTTTTGATGAAGCGCGTGCCGCTCAGCAGTCCGCCCGGAAAGTTGTAGGACAGGTGAACATTCTTCAACCGCAGGAAAGAGGCATCATATACATAAAAACTGGAAACCCTACCGTTGGAGTTGGGATCGCCATACACTACCCGGGGTTGACTGCCGCCATTCTCCGGCGTCCAGCGGTCCAGGACGATCGACATCTTGTTTTCCAGGGCTGCAGAGGTAAAGTTGATCGCCTGCGCCTGTGTGCCCCAGCGAAGATCGTTCCCCATTGCGTACACGAATAAAGAAGACAGGCGTAAACCTTTAAACTCGAATGCATTGGTGAAACCACCGGAGAAATCGGGAACGGCATTGCCGATAATGGTCTGGTCTGCCGACGTTACCCTGCCGTCACCATTACTATCCCTGAATTTGATATCACCCGGCGATGTGCCGGCTGCCTGGTAAAAACCACCCGCAGCTGCGTTCAAAGCGTCAATCTCTTCTTGCGTCTGAAATATGCCTTCAGCAATATGGCCATACAGCAAACCTATCGGCTGCCCGGGCTGCAATACGGAACCGGTATTGGGCGGCGTAATGAAGCCGGTTGATTTATTCAGAAAATCGTCGTTCAGTTTCACCAGCCGGTTACGGTTGCGGGCGATGTTCAGTCCTAAATTCCAGGTAAAACTCCCGTTCCTGATGATGTCTCCGTCCAGCGACAGTTCCATGCCGTTGTTCTTCGTATTGCCCAGGTTGCCGATCACATTGCCGGCGCCGGTATTACCAGGGGCTTTATAGAAATACAGCAGATCAGTGGTATTTTTCTCATAGATATCGAACGCACCATTCAGGCGGCCGCGGAACAGGGAAAAATCCAGCCCGATATCCGTCTGCCGGGTAAGCTCCCACTTCAGGCGGCTGTTACCCAACTGGCTCTGTACTACGGCAGGCATTCCACCGTAGTTGGCTGCGTCAAACAAAGTACGCCATTGATAGGGCCCGAAATTCTGCTGCCCCGTCATGCCAATGCTGGCTCTTATTTTCAGATCGTCAATAAACTGCAGGGAACTGAAGATGCTTTCCTCGGATATTCTCCAGGCCGCCGCAACGGTGGGGAAGAATGCCCATTTGTTTTCCGATGCGAATTTGGATGATCCGTCTGCCCGGGCGGACAGGGTGAGCATGTATTTATCGTTGTACTGATAGTTTACGCGCCCGAAATAAGAGATCAGCCCGCTTTGCTTTTTATTGGAAGCGATCTCGAAATCCTGTGTGGCACTGGAAAGATTGGTGAGGGTGAAGTCCTGCGGGAACCCTTTGCCGGAGGCTTTCAGGAATTCCTGGTTGTCCCCTTGCCAGGAGGCGCCCAAAACGCCGTTCACGACATGTCTGTCAGCAAAGGTCTTGTCATACGTCAGCGTATTCTCCCATAAAGTGGAGTAGTTTTCGGTATTGCTTTCCTGGGCGAAGCCCGGGCCGGGGCCGTTTCGGGTGAACCCGCCGGTAAAGGTGAAACTCGGATAAAAGCTCCTTTGCTTGCCGGTACTGTAGTTGACCGCCAGGGAAGATTTGAAGACCAGTTCATCCGTGATCCTGATATCGCCGAAAATGGAACCTAACAGCAAACCGGTGCGGTTAACGTTCGTTGCCGCGGCCAATGCTACCGGGTTCTCGAAATTGTGGTAGTTGGAAGAAGAATAGTAGCCTGCGGAATCATACACCGGAAGATCGGGCCGGAAAGAATAGATCCGAGTTAAAAGCGCCGCATCCGGGGAGCCTTGTGTGGAGGAAGACAGGTTTACCGATGTGCCGAGGTTGATCCTGCGGGAAACGGCAAGGTTCAGGTTAAGGAGGAAGGAATACCGTTTGAAATAGGCATTATGAAAGCCGCCCATCTGATCCTGCGCGCCCAGCGAACTGTAGTATTTGATTTTGTCCGTACCGCCGGAAACGGAGAAGTTGACGTTCTTCGTCAGCGGATCGCCGGGTGTTACTTCTTTCGACCAGTCTGTATTGCCATTCCCGAAATAGGAGCCGTCTTTAATATCCTGCACAATAGCCGCAGTGGAAGTAGCGTTATTCGCCGCTTCCGTCCATATTTCCCGGAACTGCTGCGCATTCAGCATTTTTTCCGTTTGTGCTTTCTGATAGCTGAGGGAAGTGCTGAACGTGTACACCGGCTTTCCCTTGCCTTTCTTTGTGGTGACGATCACCACGCCGTTAGCGGCTCTGGAGCCGTAGATGGCCGTTGCGGACGCATCTTTCAGCACACTGATCGATTCAATGTCTTCCGTATTGATATTTGCCAGTGGGCTGTTCAATCCCTGCCGGATCATGGCGGTGTTAAATGCAGAACCGTCATCCGGGATATTGCCTTCGGCCACTACGGGAATCCCGTCCACTACATATAAAGGCTGATTGGAACCCAGCAGCGAGGAGCTGCCCCTTATCCGCACGCGGGTGGCGCTGCCGGGCTGCCCGGATTCCTGCACCACCATTACACCTGCGGCCCTGCCCTGCAACGCCTGCTCCAGGTTGACCGTCGGCGGAAGTTCGGAAATGTCTTTACCGGAAATAGTGGATATGGAACCGGTGAGGTCTTTTCTGCTCTGCGAGCCATAAGCGATCACCACCACTTCATCGATCTGCCGCTGGTCCAATGTCATCACCAGCCGCTGGCCGCTTGCTTTTAAACGGACAGACAAGGGGCGGTAGCCTACAGAGGTAAGCGTTACAATGTCATTGGCTTTTGCGGAAACGGAGAAACGCCCGTTCAAATCAGTGATGGCACCGCCATCCGGCGCCGTAATGCTCACGCCGCTCAATGGCTGATCATCGGCTGAAACCACAATACCCGATATCTTTCCTTCAACGGCAGTATCCTTCGGCAACCGAGGCACGAGCCCCCTGATATCAATCGTTCCGGGAACAGGAATGCTCTTTTTATCATTCCTGACGATGGTATAATGATTCACATCAATATACAGGAACAGCAGATTATTCGGATATAAAATGCTTTTCAGCACTTTTTCCACCGGCTGGTCTTTCTGCGCCTCCACATCTACCGTTGTTGTTTTGTTCCCGATGGTGGACCTTTCATACACGAATTTGGTCCCGAAGATCCTGGTTACTTCATCCAGCGCATTTTTCAGCGGGATGGTGGTCTGGGCGCCCGCAGTAGCGCATACCAGCAGTGACAGCGCTAACAGATATAGCGCGGCAAGTTTTCTCATGTCCTTTTTTTTAATAATTGACGGGATAGGGATGTCGACTACTTCCTCGTTTTAAAAATCATTTGGTTGTTCTTTTTCTCGATATCCACATTTAATATATTAGACAGTATGAACAGTACATTGCTCTCGTTTTTCAGCGGGATGGTGCCGTCTATCTTCCTGTTTGCCAACTCCGGATCTTCCAGTATGATCGTATAGCCGTAAATGTCTTCCAGTTCAGTAACGATCTCCGCTACGGTGGTATTGCTCGTCAGCATTTTCCGCTCGGTCCAGTCCTTATGAAACGCCGGCGGTGCGGTTGTTTTGCTGAATGTGCCTGTTTGTTCGTCATATTCCGCCAGATCTCCCGGTTGCAGGAACAGTTGCTGCAGGCTGTCTGCTTTCAATTGTACTTTTATGCTTCCCTTTTCCAGCGATACGGTTGTTTTACCCCTGCGTTCCTTTACGTTGAATTCCGTCCCCAACACTTCTATCCGCAACCTGTTTGTATGTACGATAAAGCGTTCGTTCGCCGCAATAGCCTTTTTAAACTTGCTGCTATTGATATGTCGTACAGAAAAAAATGCTTCCCCTTTCAGGTACACTTCCCTAGGTTGGCCATTATCCCATTTGCGCAGATAGATCACCTGTGAATTCGCATTCAGCTTTACAATGGACGCATCGGGCAGGGATACGGTCACCAGTTGCCCATATCCGGCAACAACAGTATTGGCGGTATTACGGTTCAGTAACCAGAAAGCGCCGGTAAACAGTATGACCGCTGCTATAGATGCTGCTATAAGCCATTTCCGCCGGCCGGTCATCCGCACCACTTTAGCCGGACTTTCATCTATGGCAGTGATGATCTTGTTCCAGACCTCTTCCTCGTCAGATGGCTCCGGGTCTATCCTGCGGACGCTTAACATGTGTTTCAGCTGCTCCTCCGCTCCTCTTAATGCGGCCAGATTATGCGGCTGCGCGGCTATCCAGCTATTCCAGAATGCCTCCGTTTCCGGTGTGCCGTATTTTACCCATTGGATAAAAAACTTATCCTCAAGAAAATCCTGCTGGTCATATGATGTGTAGTCCGATGCCATCGTCAGTTTATCGGCGGTATTATTAACAGGACAGCCGGAAATGCGTTTTTACCCCACTGGGCAGGAATTTTTTTCAAAAAAAGTTGATAAAAGGCTAAGGACAGAGAGTTTAATTTGTAGTAATTTGATAATCAATATATTAAACAGGTCTTCAAAAATCGCTGTATATTGCCATATCATCGATACACTACCGCAAAACCGTACCAATATGATCATCAGAACAGCAACGACCGGTGACATTGCACAAATGCAGATCGTAAGAAATGCCGTTACGGAAAATGTTTTGTCCAATCCGGATCTGGTTACCGATGAGGATTATCACCGTTTCCTCGACATCAGCGGAAAGGGATGGGTTTGTGTGATCGGGGATGCAATTGCTGGTTTTGCCATTGTTGATCTGCAAGACCATAACATCTGGGCGCTGTTCCTGAAACCTGAATTTGAAAGGCGCGGCATTGGCAGGCAACTTCATGATACGATGCTGGACTGGTATTTTGAGCAGACGACGAAAGAAGTATGGCTGGGGACCGCACCCGGTACACGGGCAGAAAAATTCTACCGGAAAGCGGGCTGGACGGAAACGGGCATGCGCGGAAAGGGCGAAATAAAGTTCGTCATGCGGTATGAGCATTGGATGGAAAAGAAGGGATGAAAACCCGGAGCTTTTTATGACCAACCGCGCGGCGCGGCCATAATACTCAGGAAAGCAGTTCCTCTTTTGCCAGGCTGATGATCATCAGCAACGAGAAGCCCGGGGTGTTCATGATCTCCCGCAGCGCTACGATGGCCCTGGCAGATAGTTTATAGGTTGCTTTTACGGAGATGTTCAGAATAGCAGCGATCTCGTTATACTCCAGTTCTTCAAAATACTTCAGGTAGATGATCTCTTTTTGTTTGGGCGTAAGTTGGTTCAACGCATTGAGCAGGTTTCTGCTCCTTTCGGAAACAGCTTCTTTTTCGAGGTAAGCCGACTCCACCGTAAAGTTCAGTTCAAACGAGTGCTGATCCTCTATGCCGATGATCTTTGTGCGCCTGGATTGTTTTGTTTTATTAAAAATGGTGCTGCGCAGCGATACGAGCAAATATGATTTAACGTTCCGGACACTGGACAGCTGCAGGCGGTTGGACCAGAGTTTTATGAACAGGTCCTGGATACTGTCTTTCACGAGGCTTTTATCCTCAGCAACCCGCAGTCCATATTCATACAGGTTCCTGAAGTACTGCCGGTATATGGCCGCAAAGGCACGGCGGTCACCTTGCTGAAAGGCCTGCCACAATAAAGCGTCAGCATTTAAGCCACTGTCCATTAAAGAGAAAATTTATTCAAGCCCTGGGGACGCTCCCGAAGTCCCCTCCCGTGCTAAGATATGGTAAAAACCACGGCCATGCTACCGGAATGCTGTTATTCCTGTAAGGTACAGGGAGCCAGAGCCGTAAATATAATAATGGGCTTTATGGGTGCTGACGGGGCGGGGCAGGCCTGATCCCGGTGCTGATGGCCGGGGAGGATCAATTCAGGAAACTGTTGATCACCTGCCATATCTCTGCTTTGGTGAAAGGCTTTTCAAGGAAGGCGTCGGCGCCGTTCTCGAGGGCCAGGTCTTTTATGGTGGTGTCCACACCGGAGATCATAATGATCTTTGTGGCAGGGTATTTTTTCCGGATAAAACTGATCAGGTCTACGCCGAATCCGTCCGGCAGCCGGTTATCGAGCAGCACGATGGCGGGTTGATGCTGTTGAAAATATTCCACAGTTTCGGAAATAGTTTTTACATGCTCCACTTCAAGTCCTTTGCCGTCCAGCAGCATATTGATCAGGAGGCACATCTCTCCTTCGTCTTCGATGATCAGGAGCTTTTGCTTTTTATCCGTGGTGGTGGTGGTGGTGTTTGTCATAAGCGTTTGATGATTTTCAATAGATGTATTAAAAATCATACCAGATACGGGGAGCGCTTATTGGTTTCGTCAACAGTCTGAAAGGCTGGTGTGAAAAATGGGGCCGGGATATATGGAAACTGCTGAGCTTATTTAGAAGCTCATTATACCGGCATTTACAGCTCAAAAGCAATGCTGATTGAGCCACATTTCGATGTTCCTAGCGCTTTATGGAAAAAGGTTGCAACGACCTATTATTGGGAATTGTTGTCATCGCTTCCCTTCCTGCTGCCGTCATCATCGTTATCCTCATCTTCGTCGTCATTATCTTCATCTTCCTCGTCGTCATCGGCTGCCTCATCATCTTCTTCATCCTCATCCTCATCGTCATCATCGTCATCATCTTCATCTTCTTCATCCTCATCGTCATCATCTTCATCTTCATCTTCTTCCTCGTCTTCCTCATCATCTTCAGCTTCTTCCTCGCCATCGGCGGCCCCATCATCGCTACCATTCACGACATCGTCATCTTCGTCACTTTCCTCGTCCTCATCATCTTCTTCCTCATCATCATCCACCGACTCATCATCGCCACCTTCCACTACACCACTGTCTTCATCATTTCCCTTATCTTCACCTTCTACCGCACCTTCGCTCTCGCCATCAGTATCACTATCCGCATCATCATCATTGTTATCCGTTTCCCTTTCGCTCGTTTCATGATCTCCTTCCTCATTCCCAAGATCTTCAACAGCGGCTTCGATGCCTTCAGCAGCATCGGCTTCGTTCATTTCAGTATCGCCAGCTATTTCTTCATCATTATCTGCAACTTCTGCCGGCATTTCCTGTTCCTCCCCGGCTGCAAGCGGCGCTTCCCCTTCCATAGCGGCTTCGCTGCCCTGTTCCAGTCCGTCGCTTTCCTCTGTTATTTCATCATCCATCATGATCGTTGTGGTTTCCGTCAGTTCACCTGTCTCCGAAACGATCAGATGCCCGTCATCATCCACCAGTTCTTCATCCACCCGAAGCGTTTCCCCGCTTTCGATGGACAGCTGCGTCGGCGCTACGAAATCCTCATCGAACACTTCCTTGAGCTTCGGCAGGTCTTTCGGGGAATTCAAGCCGAAATAGTCCATGAAAGCCTTTGAAGTAGTATATAACAAGGGTTTCCCCGGCAGTTCTTCGCTGCGGCCGGAGATCACGATCAGTTCTTTTTCCAGCAGTTTGGTAATGGAATAATCGGTGCTTACGCCGCGGATGTGTTCGATCTCGCCTTTGGAGATGGGTTGTTTGTAGGCAATGATGGCCAGTGTTTCCAGCGCGGCGGTGGACAGGCGTTTAAGGAACTTCTCGCCGTTCAGTTGCGCCACGGTCTGGTAATACTCTTTTTTAGTCAGGAACTGGTAACCTCCCCCGCTTTCCCGTACGCTGAAGGCATAGAATTCGGAATTGTATTTTTCCTGGATGGCTTCAAGGGCGGCTTCCACCTGTTCCTGGGTGGCGCGGTCTTCCAGGAAGGCCATTGCGTTATTGAGCAGCTCGAGGATGTCCGCCACCGGCAAAGGACGGTCTGCGGCAAAGATCAATGCTTCTACATGCGGGATGAGCTGGGAAATTTCCATGGACTAAAGTCGATTAAACAAAAATGTCAAAGGCCGAAAATAAGACCTTTGACATTTTTTCAGAAATATAAATATTGTACTGTTGATTACTTGTGCATAAGATCAGCCCATCAGTGCTGCAGCGCCGCTTACGATCTCGGTAAGCTCCGTTGTGATGGCGGCCTGGCGGGCGCGGTTGTATTCGATCTTCAGGCTGCGCAACAGTTCCCCGGCGTTTTCGGTCGCCTTGTCCATTGCGGTCATCCTGGCCCCGTGTTCGGAAGCATGGCCGTCCAGCACGGCTTTGAAGAACTGGGTATTGAGGATCTTCGGCATCAGTTCAGCGATCAGGGTCGCTTTTTCGGGCTCGAAAATATAATCCGCTTTGGCGGTCTTTTCTTCTCCTGCGTTCTCCACTTTCGCGATGGGCAGGAATTGCTCTGCCTTGAAACGCTGGGTAGCGGCATTCTTGAATTCGCTGTAGATAATGTCCACCGCGTCGTATTCCCCTTTTATGAACCCTTCCATGGCAACTCCGGCGGCGGCTTTCACCTGTTCGAAGGAGAGGTTGGAAAACAGGTTCCAGAAACTGTCGTTCACTTTATAGCCGTTCTTTGAAAAATGCTCATAGGCCTTTTTACCGATGGGCAGTATTTCCACATGGCCTTTGGCGAACTGGGCGGCATATTTCTCGCGGATGGTCTGTTTGGCCAGCTTGATGATGTTAGTATTGTATGCTCCGCAAAGCCCGCGGTCTGATGTGATCGCCACGATCAGCACTTTTTCCACCTGGCGGTTGGCAGCCAGGGCCATATCTATCCCGCCTTCCGTATTGCTGACGATGTTTTGCAACATCTCCTGCAATTTCACAGCATAGGGGCGCATTTGAACAATGGCATCCTGTGCACGGCGCAGTTTGGCAGCACTCACCATTTTCATGGCTTTTGTGATCTGCTGGGTAGACTGGATGGATTTAATACGGTTACGAACTTCTTTAAGCTGTCCAGACATATTCTTTTAAAGATTTATATAAAAGGACGACCGCCCTTTCATTTTCGGCTGCAAAGGTAAGCAAAGGGCTGATAAATCGGAAATCCGGCCCCCGATATTTCTCCTGATTCTGGTCAGGTTTGGGGGCAGCCGGAACCGCGCCGGAGAACCAGGGACTTTGTTCCAATGGCCGGTGCTCCCGGGGAAGGCCCCTCCAGCCTACAGGGTGATCTTCGTCCCCAGTACTTTCAGGAACGCCGCTATCCATTGCGGATGCCCCGGCCAGGCCGGTGAGGTCACCAGGTTGCCGTCCGTCACGGCTTCATCAACGTTCACAGACACATACTCGCCTCCGGCCATGGTCACTTCCGGCTCCACAGCCGGGTAAGCCGTCAGCTTCCGGCCCCGGACCACATCCGCCGCCGTCAGGATCTGTATGCCGTGGCATACCGCGGCGATGGGCTTGCCTGCCGAAGCAAAGTGTTTCACCATATCTATCACCTTCCGGTTCAACCGCAGGTATTCCGGCGCCCGCCCCCCGGCTATCACCAGGGCGTCATACTCCGCCGGGTTAACGTCCGCAAAGGAGGCGTTCAGCACGAAATAATGCCCGCGCTTCTCACTGTAGGTCTGATCCCCCTCAAAATCATGGATCGCCGTGATCACCTTGTCCCCGGCGGATTTATCAGGACAAACCGCATGTACATCATGCCCCACCATCTGCAGCATCTGGAAGGGGACCATCGTTTCATAATCCTCCGCATAATCACCTGTGAGGAACACAATTCTTTTTTGTGCCATATTATTAACGTTTTAACTGGTTAACGGATATACTAAAGTTATTGAGAAATAAGTGTATTTTCCTTTATCTTAGAAAAGGAAACATGCGTAACTGCTCTTATGATAAGTTTATTGCAAACGATTGCAATTTTCAGGGATAATTCTTTATCTTGGGGCGCTCAAGGCTGCGCTTTGTCGTGGCATGGCGGCGCAACACGGGCAGCGTACGCAAACTTGGTCAACTTTAAAACCTTAAAAAGCAGCGAGTGCAATGGCCCGGATTGCAGAAGCGGCTTTCTGATACAAATTACTCTTCCATGAAAAAGTACATCCTTCTCGGTTGCGGGTTGCTGTGGATGGTCGCCGTACAGGCGCAAAATGGCAAATGGCAGAACCTGTTCAACGGTAAAGATCTGAAAGGCTGGAAACAGCTCAATGGCAAAGCTATCTATGAAGTAAAGAACGGCGAGATCGTTGGCACAACGGTGCTCAAGGAGCCTAATTCCTTCCTGGCAACGGAAAAGGACTATGGCGATTTCATCTTTGAGGTGGAATACAAGCTGGATAAGGACTTCAATTCCGGCATCCAGTTCCGGAGCCAGAGCAGGGCCGATTACAATAACGGCCGTGTATTCGGCTACCAGATGGAAGTAGACCCTTCTCCCCGCCGCTGGAGCGGTGGCATTTATGAGGAAGGTCGCCGGGGCTGGCTTTATCCGCTGGACCTCAATCCCGCTGCCCAGCATGCCTACAAACCCAATACCTGGAACAAATACCGTATCGAATGCCGCGGCTCCGAGATCCGGACCTATATCAACGGTATTGCAGCTGCCCACCTGGTAGATGCCGAGCTGCCTTCAGGCTTTATCGCCCTGCAGGTGCATGGCATCGGCAATAAACAGGAAGATGCGGGCAAGAATATCCGCTGGAAGAACATCCGCATCATGGAGAATCCCCCTGCTTCGCAGTATTCCCCCTACGATACCATCTATGTGGTGAATAATATCCCGAATACCGTTTCCGAGCAGGAAAAACGCAACGGCGTACGCCTGTTGTGGGACGGCACCTCTACCAAAGGCTGGCGCGGCGCCCATAAGGATGCTTTCCCCGCCAAAGGCTGGGAGATCAAAGACGGCACCCTGAACGTGCTGCCGGCTGACGGCGGCGAATCCACCAACGGGGGCGACATCGTTACAGAAGAGGAATTCGGCGCATTTGACCTGGAATTTGACTTCCGCCTCACGGAAGGCGCCAACAGCGGCGTGAAGTACTTTGTGACCGAAAAAGAGAACAGTCCGGGCTCAGCTATCGGGCTGGAATTCCAGATCCTGGACGACCAAAAACACCCGGATGCAAAATTAGGCGCCGCGGGAAACAGAAAACTTGCATCTTTGTATGATCTTATCCCTTCCTATAAATTCACCAATTCCCATAAAAAGATCGGTGAATGGAACCACGGGCGGCTGGTAGTGTACCCGGACAATCGGGTGGAACACTGGCTGAACGGGCACAAGGTGGTAAGTTATGTCAGAGGTGATAATATTTACAAGGCCCTGGTGGCACGCAGTAAATACCAGAAATTCGAGAACTTTGGCATGGCAGAAAAAGGACATATCCTGCTGCAGGACCACGGTAATGCCGTGAGTTTCCGCAGTATCAAGATAAAGATTTTGAGGTAGTCAGCGACTATTTCATTGTTCACTGTTTTTCAACCGACATCCCGACTCTTCGGGATGTCCTTTTTTTAGTGAACCATCGCTTTCCAGATCACATCGTATATATCTGTAGCCAGTAAACGGTCTTTCAGCGGCTGTGTGCTGATCAGCACCGGATGATCTTTTATATCCTCCGCGATACGCCCGTGAGAACCGCGTACCAGCGTGGCGTCCAGGGGAATCACGTCCATCAGGTAACGGAAGCCCAGTTTCTTTTTCATCACTTTGCTGATGACCTTCAGCTTTACAAAGGGGTCGGCAGGGTTAAGGAACATCTCTACCGGATCATAACCGGGTTTGCGGTGAATATCCACGATGCGCGCAAAATCCGGCGCTTTGGCGTCATCCAGCCAGTAATAATAGGTGAACCAGCTGTTGGCGTCGGCTACCAGCACAAATTCCCCGCTGCGTTCATGGTGCAGGTGATGCGCCCGCTTCCCTTCCCTGTCCAGCGCCAGCTGCACACCCGGTATATTTTCCACCAGTTCCCTGACCTTCTTGTAAACACGTTCATCATTCACATATACATGCGCTACCTGGTGATCCGCTACCGCAAACGCTTTTGATGCGCCGGGGTCCAGCAGTTCCAGACCGCGCTCCTCCCTCACCGCAATCAATCCTGCCTCGCGGAAGAGCCGGTTGAGATGAATGGGATTGCCCACATTCGTGATACCGTATTCTGACAGGATGATGATCTCGCTGTCCTGCTGCTGATAATAGTTAACGAGCTGCTCCACAACTTTGTCGATCGCGCGCAATTCCGGCGCTATTTTCGTGTAATCATGCCCGTACTTCTGCAGACAGTAATCGAGATGCGGAAGATAGATCAGCGTGAGGGTGGGATCATGCCATTTGTCCGTCAGCATGGAAGCGTCCGCGATCCATTGGGAGGAGCGGATATTGGCGCCGGGCCCCCAGAACTGGAATAACGGGAACTGCCCCAGCTCCTGCTGCAGCCGGTCGCGTAGCGATGCGGGATGCGCATAACAGTCCGGCATTTTGCGCCCGTCCGACAGGTATTGGGGACGGGGCGTTACGGAAAAATCGGCGGTGGAGTACATATTGTACCACCAGAACATTTTTGCGCAGGTAAAAGCGGGATCGAGCTTTTTGGCGCGTTCCCATATCTTTTCTACCTGTACCAGCTTGTTGGATTGTTTCCAGAATTTGATCTCGCAGTCCTCCCGGTCGTACCAGCCGTTCCCCACAATGCCGTGCTCACTTGGCCACTGGCCGGTCACGTAGGTGGACTGTACTGCTGTGGTCACTGCCGGAAGCATGGGAGCAATGGCGCTTTTATGATGCTGTTGCGCGTATGCGGCCAGGAATGGCGTATGCTCACCGATCAGGGATGAAGAAAGTCCGACTACGTCAATTACCACAGTTTTTCTCATAGATATCTCGCTGGGTTTCAAAACCTGTTCAAAGCTAGGATGATGTCAGGATAATTCCAACTGTTGCAACACCCATTTCATTTCTCTGGCGATGGACGCGCCCATCTCCTGTTTCAGGCCGGCGGGCAATACTTCCCAGGTATAGGTCTCTATTTCAAGATGATGCGTGAACGGTTTGGCGGCCTGCCGTTGCAGCACCCGCACAATGTCTTCCCGCGTGGAGGTCAGCGCACCGAACTGCTGCACGAAAACCGGCACATGAAAATGCGCACGCCATTCCTGTACATCGGGATTGTCCTGATCGGCCAGCGCCTGCGGCAGGTCCGGATAATGCAGTTTTCCCTCGTCCGTTTTACGGGCGATGACCTGGTGCAGGTAAGTGGATTCATTAAACTCCGCGAATGCGGCCATCACCTGCCGGCGTGTGTTTTCATCCCGGAATTCCGCTTTCAGGGCGGCGCTGATCTGCACTTTTCCGGTCTTCAGGCCAAAATAGTTCAGGCGCTCCAGCACTACCTGCGGGTCTTCATAGGATACGGCAAAGTGACACACGTCATAACAGAGCTGCACATGCTGTTTAATGGCCAGTATGGCTTCTTCTTCGGTCATGCCGAACTTGTCCTGCAAAAAGATCACACCTGCGGGCAGCAGGTGCTGAAAATACCAGTCGATATACTCTTTGGAGTTCTCCAGCATACCATCCGGTTCCGGCTCCACATCGAGATGCAGCAGTGGCCCGCCTTTCCGGTGGATGTTCACTAATTGCTCTACCACCAGCAGCATGTTGAGCGTAGCGCTTTCCATTACCGCCTTATGCTCTTCGCCGCAGCGGTGCCATAATTTGTAGGATAAAGGGGAGGTAGACACGCCGCCTTCCATTCCTTCAGGCAGCAATGCTGCCAGGATGCGGAAGAGGCGGATAGTGTAAGCCACGCGCTCGGCGGAGGTCCAGTCCGGCGTATGTACATCGTCTTTCACTTTTTCCCTGTGAAAGCCGCCGTATGGAAAACCGTTCATGGTGAATACGTAGCAGTCCTGCTCTTTCAGCCACAACCGGAATGTATTCAGGGTGGGTTCCTTTGCCAGTTCGAGGCTGGCGAGATTGCTCAGGCGAAGGCCGATGCCGAAAGGCTTGCCGGGCGATACCTGTGCTTTAACGGCAGGAATGAATGCCTGCAGTTGAGAAAAGTGATCTCCCCAGTTTTCACCCGCATGAATGTTGGAACAGTATGTCAGGTGGCCGTATGGAGTATGCATGATATATAAATTGTCTGTTGTCCTGATCTGGTCTTGCGTATTCTTTCCCTACCATTTGTCACGCAGCATGTTCGCAGCCTGCATGAGCGTTTCCTGATCCATTTCATGCACTTCCTCCCCTTTGCCGATGGCGCGCAGCAGCGAGATGGTGAGCCTTCCGCCGAGATGTTCGCGGAACTCTTCCAGCCCGGCTATGATGGCGGAGCTTTCATCTTCTATTTCGAGAAGGGGATGATATAATGGCAACCGCAGTTGTTTCAGTAAATTGATGATGCGCAGCAGCGATCCTTCATCGAGCATGCCCTTTAACCAGGAATACACACTGTCCAGCGCAATGCCGATGGACACTGCTTCACCATGCCGCAGCTCGAAGTCCGTCAGCTGTTCCAGCTTGTGCGCGCTCCAGTGCCCGAAATCAAGAGGGCGGGAAGAGCCGCTTTCAAAGGGGTCTTTACCGCCGATATGGGCCATATGCAGTTCCGCGCAGCGGCGGATCAGGTATTGCAGGCTTTCCGGTTCCGCTTCCGTCAGCTTTTGCGCATGAGATTCCATCCAGTCAAAGAAACCGGCGTCCTTTATCAGGGCTACCTTCACTGCTTCTATCATGCCGGAGCGCCAGTCGCGCTCATCCAGCGTGGTCAGGAAGCGGGCATCATTAAACACCGCTGCGGGCGGGGCGAATGAGCCCAGGAAGTTCTTTTTGCCATGGTAGTTGATCCCGTTCTTCACCCCTACCCCGGAATCGTTCTGGGACAATACTGTAGTGGGAATGCGGATATGCTTCACACCGCGGTGGCTCACCGCTGCCACATACCCTGCCAGGTCCAGCACAGACCCGCCACCGATGGCTACCACAAAGGAATGCCGGTCGATGGCATGCTGGTTGATGGCGTTGACCAGCCAGTAAAAAAGCTGGAGGTCGTTCTTTGCCGCCTCGCCACCCGGGACCACGATCACATCTTCCACCAGCTCAAAGTTGTCCAGCCCCTGGCAATAGGCGGATAACTGCTCCTTCAGGTCTGCATGCGCTTCCGTTACCCCGTCATCTACGATGAACAGCAGCTTTTTACGGATACCTTTCTCTGCCTGGGATTCCAGGTAAGATGCAAAGCATGGGTTGGCCGGATCGAAAATATTCTCTGTAAAGTAGACCTTATACTCAAACTGAACACTGAATGATTGCTGTATGTACGACATATCTATACTCCTACTGATTCTTACGGGACTGTTTAACCGGCTAAAAGTACAAAAAACGGTATTAACGCCGGGAATTTTTGTGAGCAGTTTCCGGTCATGTTACGGCAAATGCCCTGGAGAGGAGGATGGATAAGGGGAGGAGGCAAAGGACAGCCAGGGCGAAGGGGAATGTGGCGAAGGCTGCGGCCCAGGCCGCATTCATGGCGATCAGGCCGATGATCCCTCCTTTAACGGCCCGCCCGATATTCGGACCGGCTGGGTCTTTTATGGCGGTCAGCAACGGGCGCATGATGAGATAGAGGAATACCGCCAGGAAGAGCGCTACTTCCGGGAGCTTTCCGTGAAGCCAGCCCTGTACGAGAATGACGATGCAGACGATGGCATAACCGGCGGCGGCCATTTTCAGGGGGCCTTTCTTCCCGCCATGCACTTCATCCCGACTGATCATGGTAATGGCTGCGATGTACAGTACCGGCACCAGGGCGAACCATCCGTGACGTAACAGTGATTCCGGGAGAATGCTCATGCCGAGCAGCAGGTTCAGGCCACGGCAAAGGCCCATGTTCAGCGGGCCGAGCTGTGTATGATGTTTGCCCCATTTGTTATATACCAGTGCGGCAATGGCGATGCACAAGGCAATGATCCCCTGCAATTCCCCGACGCTGAAAGCGCCGATCACGCCAAGTACCAACAGGTACACGCCCAGCACGATAGCCTCGGTGCGGGAGATGACACCGCTGGGGATGGGCCTTTCCGGGCGTTCAATACGGTCGAGCGTAGCATCAAAAACATCGTTGAATACAACGCCGCCGCCGTACAGGCCGATGGTGGCGAAAACGAGGCAAAGGAATTGCAGCACGGACTGGGTGTCCCCAAAACCGGCCAGTAAAAATCCGGAGATGGCGATACCTGCCATGACATCGGTAATGGCCGTCAGGATATTAGCCGGCCGCATCAAACGCAGATAACCAAATAATTTGGTAAAGATATAGCTCACGTTCTTCAGTTAGGATTCAATGGTTAAACAATGGGGAAAGGTGTATCCGGTTACCTGATAATTGTTGACTGTTTATTTGGCCGGGGCTGCTGACCTCCGCGCAGAACAGTGCTGCCGTTGTATTTGAGGCTTTGGTCTACTGTCTGAACGGTGTCAAAGTCGGCTTCATTGATCTGCCCGCTCTGCGCAAATGCCGTGATGGCGTTTCGATAGGTAACCAGTTCTACGGATGCTTTGTCGATACCGCTTTCCAGCATCAGGGCCGCGGTTTTGGGTACGGCCAGCGGATCGCTGATCCCCCAGTCCGCCGCTGAATTGATCATGATGCGTTCGGTCCCGTACTGCCTGACCACTTCCACCATTCTTTCATTGCCCATTTTAGTGAACGGATAGATGGTGAATGCGGCCCAGAAGCCCCGGTCCAGCACCTCTTTTACGGTTTCTTCGTTGTTATGGTCCACGATGACCATATAGGGGTCCAGGCCCATTTCCAGGGCTATGTCCATACTCCGCTGCGTACCCTGTTTCTTGTCGCGGTGCGGCGTATGGATCTGTACCGGGAGGCCGGCATCTTTGGCCAGCAGCAGCTGTGCGCGGTAATATTTTTCTTCCAGTGCGGTCTGATCATCAAATCCGATCTCACCGATACCTACCACGCCTTCTTTATAGATGAAGAGCGGCAGTATCTCCATGACCTGTTCGCTGAGTTTTTCGTTATTCGCTTCTTTCGAGTTCAGGCCGATGGTACAGTAATGTTTGATGCCGAACTGCGATGAGCGGAAACGTTCCCAGCCCACAAGGCTGCTGTAATAATCGCGGAACGTATCCACTCCCGTACGGGGCTGGCCGAGCCAGAAAGCCGGTTCTATCAATGCCACTACCCCCGCGTCTGCCATGGCCTGGTAATCGTCCGTTGTACGGGAGGTCATATGTACATGCGGGTCAAAAAACCGCATGCCTTTGATGGCATCCAGGTATGCCGGATTATGATTGAGGGGTTGAAGGTCTTTTTCCGTCAGCTGAGCACTACAACACATATATGGTTCGAATTACAATTGTCATCAAATTAGTAATAAAGCGCAACGCATAGAATAGCATGAATTAGCCATTTATGCGCCGGGCCACTGTTTCCCAAGTAAGTTTGCCGGTGGCGATGTCTTCCGCCATGTCCGGCCGTTTGCCGAGCAACTCACGGGCCGGGTTATACGAAGAACTGAAACAGGCCAGTGCAGCGGCTTCGCGCTCTGCATGCTGTTCAGAGAACCATACCCTTTCGATGTCCGCAAAGTTGGTTTCACTGATGAAAGGCGCCACCAGCCGCCATAACAGCGGATGCACCACCCTGCCTGCTGCCCATCGTTCATGCGCAAGATCGATGAGCGTGCGTGCCAGTACCGGGTTTGCGCGTTCATCCAGACCGGTGATGCGGTGTACGGGTTTCTCTGTAAAGAAGGCTTTCAGCACCAGCTGGTTCCAGGCCGCTTCGTCCAGGTACTTTGCGGGGTACGGATTATCCAGCATGATCGCTTCCAATACCACACCAATGTTTGATCTGATGCCTTCCGCCGTGCGGGCCGTCCATTCTTCGGGAAAAGCCAGCAGGGGCAATGCGCCGTAAAGCGCTACCTGCTCGTTCATTTCCGCGGCCATGAACAGGTTCTCCAACGCACGGATATAGGCGCTTTTGTCCTGTATGGGCAGCTGCAGCAGCCACCAGACGCGGAAAAGGCGATCCAGTGTATAGTCATTGATCACGAAGGGATGCAGGGCTTCCTGCTCTGCCGTGGATAGCTGAACTTCCGTCCTGCCCAGAAAACGCGGGGCGGCGGAAAAGGCCAGGTTGAACTGTTGCATGGCGCCCTGCTGCAGCCAGGCAGTCAATTGGGCGGACAGCCATTTTTCAGCGGTATCCGGTACATGCCGGAGTATGATCTGGTGTAACAGCGTCGAAATCCTGCGCTCATCGTATGCGTATCCCATGGGGCTAAAATAAGAAATTCCGGGCTGGCATAAAATAAAAGAGAGGCAACTAGTGCCTCTCCTTCCGCCATTCTAAAACCTGATTAGTAACCAGGATATTCTTCAGGGACCATGCCCAAATATCTTGCCGGGGTTGAACTTTCATGTTGCCTTGGCGTTGGAGGCAACTGCTTTCGATATGCAATATAAGGATTAAAAATCGTTCACCGATCACCCCAAAGTGTCAAAATTTTAACATTCTCTTTGGAAAAACGATTTTGCAGTAGATAAGTTTGACCGATTTTACTACGCTGGCACAGTTGTTTCAATAGATTAACGATGCAAAAAAGTGGAATTTATAAAGGCAAAAAATTTCTCTAAATATCGGTCAAGGTGTGGTTTATCTCATGCAAATTTTCGTATGCGAATCAGTTGTCATTGATGTTTTAAAATTATAACATTTATTTAACAACCGCAACTATTGTGCTATTTTTTTTGAAAAAAAGTTTTCTCACTACAAGCATGAGGCTTGTATTGCGGATTTTATGTAAGTTTAAACAATTTATCTGACTAGTTTTCATCTGTTCACATTTTTTTTCGGGCAGACGGAACCGCTGGTTTCAATTTTTTTCGTACAATTTGTGCCATGAAAATATTCAATGTCATTTTTGCCGTTCTGTTCGTGCTATTTGCTGCGCTTCAATGGAATGATCCGGACCCCTACATCTGGATACCCATTTATCTTTACGGCGCCATTTTTTGTGCGCTGGCGGCCACAGGTAAATATTACAAAGGCTGGTACCTGTTCGGGATCGTTGCCTGCCTGGGATATGCCGCTTATCTCTTCTTTGAAAAAGATGGCGTGCTGAGCTGGATGCGGGATCATCAGGCGGAGAACATCGCCGGCAGCATGAAGGCTTCCGCCCCCTGGATCGAAGATACGCGGGAGTTCTTCGGCCTCTTCATCATCATTATCGTACTGCTGGCCAACTTTGTGCATACCAGCCAGCGGAAAGCGAAAAAGATGCGTAAAAAGATGATGAAGATCGGATAACGATAGCCCGATGCTGATACAATTTTACCAGCAGCCCCTGTGCTTCGCCGCCCCAAGGACAACACAAGGAGAAGACAAGGAAAACCCAAGGAGAAGGAGGTTTAAATAGTATCATTATGCATAAAAAAGCGAGGCCGGCCCGGAAGGGTCAGCCTCGCTTTTTATTTATAAGATCTGCGGCGGTCTACTTCGCCAGCAGTTTAATGAAATCGATCCCTACCGGTGCTTTCTCCGCAGGGTCTGCCGCTTTGAAGACGAGGAACAGGGTATGCTTGTCGTTACCCGTCCAGGCGGGGAAACGGATGGTTGCCGTAGCCGCTGTTTCTTTCTGCGCATTGGCGCCGATCTTCACTTCGCCAAGTGACTGCCCGTTCACCGCATCGTCCAGCCGTGCTTCCACGATATAACCGTACTGCGGAACATCCTGCACGAAATACGTCAGCTCTATTCCGTTCACTTCCGCCAGGTCGAGGTCCTTATAAGAAGCCCAGGAGCTGGCCGTAGGAATGAGCAGCTTTCTGCCGCTGATATCCACAGTTGCCGCGCCATCAGCCTTGGCATAACGCTCTGCCTGTATCTTCGGGTTACGCAGTTCCGCATTGGCCGCGCCCGTAATGGGACGGATACCGGCACCGCCTTTATCCGTATAACTGGCCATCAGATAGAGGAAGCCGTTATCTTTCAGTTCGCTGCCGGCCGTTGCATCCACGGTACCGCTGACGGGCAGGGATGGTTCCTGTTTTGCGCCGCCGGCTACCGAGAAAATGTATTCCACGATCTGCCGGGCTTCACCGGGGGTAATGGTGGGGTGGGCGGACATCACTGTTTCGCCCCAGACACCGCCGCCGCCTTTGATGATCTTTTCCGCGAGATATTCCGGTGATTTCGGATCATCCTTGTATTTGGTAGCCACGTCCATAAAGCTGGGACCAATGGATTTTTCATTGATCTTGTGACAGGTTTTGCAGTCCGATGACTCCACGATGTTCCTGCCGGCGATAGCGCCGGAAATGATCTGGTGCCCCTGCGGCATGGCTGCTTTATCCCTGCCTTCCATATACAGCGCCTTGATGTAAAGGTTGGATACATCCAGCGTACCGGCGGCCGTGCTGCCGTCTTCCTTGTCCGTCACGGAAACGTTGTAGCGTACCGGCTTGCCGGGGAAGTAGAACATTTTGTTGCCCACGATATCAATATTGACTTCCGGTGTTTCATTACCGGCATATACGTTGATCATCTTGCTGCGCACAGTTGCGCCGTGACTGTCGGACACATCCACGAATACCGGGTACTCGCCCGCGGCCGTGAAAGTATGTTCCACAAAAGGTTCCGTTGTTTCTTTCTTGTTGCCGTTGCCGAAATTCCAGAGGAAGGTCAGCGGGTCTCCATCCGGGTCCATGGCTCCTTCCGCGGTGAGCTTCACCTTGAACGGCAGCGCACCGGTAAGCTTGTCCACCTTCAGTTCTGTCCTCGGCGCACGGTTCCCTCCATTGTAATCGATACGGACGAGCGCGGCATCGGGGTTCTTGCTGAACCAGCCTTTACCGTATTCCAGGATGTAGAGGCGCCCGTCAGGCCCCATCTCCATATCTATCGGCGCGTTGAATTGGGCAGAAGGCATGAACTTCTCCATCTTCACATAATTGGCATCCTTGTCCAGCGTAACCGCCATGATCCAGCCCCTGATCCAGTCGTAAATGAACAGCTTGCCATTATAGTACTCCGGAAGGCGTGTTGCCTTCGGGTAGAATTCGCTGTAATATATCGGCCCTGCCATCGCATTCCGGCCACCGCTGCCCACCAGGGGAAATTCTGCGGATTTGCCGTAGGGATACCAGATGAACGCGGGCACTGCGGGCGGGAGGTTGGTCAGCCCCGTATTGTTCCGGGAATTATTGACGGGTTTCTCCGGATCATGAAACGCGCCGGACTCCCCGGTCTCATAATTGTACATGCGGTACGACTGGTTATTCCCGATAAAGAGCGGATAGCCATAGTAGCCGGCTTTTTTCGCCTGGTTCACTTCGTCATAACCCATGGGGCCTCTGAGCGAATCGTCTTTTGCCGCATCCGGCCCTACATCACCCCAGTAAATGATCCCGTTCTTCTGGTCTACCGAGATCCGGTAGGGATTGCGGGTGCCCATGGCGTAGATCTCCGGTTTCGTTTTGTCTGTACCGGGCTTGAAGAGATTGCCATCTGGAATGGAATAGGAACCGTCTTCCTTTACGCGGATACGGAGGATCTTTCCCCGGAGGTCATTGGTATTGGAAGATGTTCTGCGGCCATCGTACTGCAAGTGGCCGGGGCGGTCGTCAACCGGACCGTAGCCTTTGCTGGTGTACGCTTCTCCCGGTTCATCAAACGGCGTGGTATTGTCCCCGGTGGAGAGGTACAACAAGCCATCCGGACCAAAAGCGATGGAGCCGCCGGTGTGGCAGCAGATATCGCGTTGCGAGTAGAATTGCAGTATTGTTTTTTCACTCTGCATGTCCAGCTTGTTATCCCTGAACACAAAACGGCTCAGGCGGTTCACGGAGGTATCTGCAGGGGAATAAAAGAGATATACGAAGTGGTTCTTTGCGTAATCCGGGTCTGCGGCAACGCCCATCAGGCCTTCCTCCGCATTCACTTTCGGCACATCCGTTTTATGATAAACGTTGAGGTAACCTACCTGTGTGAGCGCCTGTGTGGTGTTGTTATAGAACAGCACTTCACCGCGGCGTTGCACGATGAGCACATCCAGGTTGGGCAGGATGGCCATTTCCGTAGGTTCAAAGAAGTTGCCGCCGTTCAGTACCTGCCTGGTAAAGCGGTCTTCATCCGGTACGCGCTGCGAAGTGGCCCTGGAGTAGTCCAGCATCTGATTCTTGCCGATGGCGTATTTGATACCGCCCAGCACATGCTGGAGGAAAGGCGCTTCGGTATAGGATTCTTCCGTATGCCCCAGCTCTGTATAAAATGCGCGGCCTCCGTCGTATTCATGATACCAGCTGATGCGGTGATCATCGCCCATAGTGCCGCCCTTGTAGGATTTTTCATCTACCGAGATGAGCACTTTGGTTTCCTTGTTGACGTTCCTGAAATTATACCATTCATCGGTATGTTCCCATGTTTCCGGCAGGTCTTTCGTGGAAGGATGGTTCCTGTCTTTGATGATCAGCCTGGCTTTTTCCGTGCCTTCAGGATGATTCTCGAAGTAGGCGCCTACCAGTTTACCGTACCATGCCCAGTCATATTCCGTATCGGTAGCGGCGTGGATACCCACGAAGCCGCCACCGGCCTGGATGTAACGTTCAAAGTCCGCTTCCTGGCGGGTGTCCAGCACGTCGCCGGTGGTGTTCAGAAAGATCACGGCGGCATACTGCTGCAGGGAATCTTCGGTGAATCGTGCTGCATTCTCGGTAGTATCCACATCAAAGCCGTTCTCCTTCCCCAGTTGTTGTATGGCATTGATGCCGGCAGGGATGGAGGCATGACGGAAACCGGCGGTCTTGGTAAATACCAGCACCCGGGGTTTGCCGGGGCGGGATTTACTGCAACCCGCAATGCCCAGGCCCGTCACGGCAAGGATCATAATGATTAAAAGATGTTTCATCAAGGTTGTTAGTTTAAATAACGGGATGTATTAAAAGCATATAGAGACGCAGGTTGCTGCGTCTCTATATGCTTATCTTATGTGTTTGTCTGTCATCATTCCATTCACTTCTTTTTCGCCATCACATATTCGATGCCGCCCCATACATGTTGCAGGAAGGCCGGTTCGCTATATGATTCCTTTGTATGGCCCAGTTCGGTATAGAATGTGCGGCCTCCGTCGAAATCGCGGCACCAGCTCATGGGATGGTCGTCCCCGTTCTTGCCGCCCTTGTAGGATTGCTCATCGATCCTGAGCAGCACATGCAGACCGGGAACGATGCTTTTGAAGTTGTACCATTCATCCTTGCGGATCCAGGTACTGTCCAGGTGCCGTGTAGCCGGATGATCCCGGTCCTCCACATGCAGCGTTGCCGTCTGCTGGTGCGGATGGCTGAGGAAATAGGCGCCTACCAGCTGGTTGTACCAGGGCCAGTCGTATTCCGTATCCGTGGCGGCATGTACGCCAACGTAACCGCCGCCTTTACGGATATAGTTTTCCATGGCGGCCTGCTGCCCGTCGTCCAGTACATTTCCGGTAGTGTTCAGGAATATGATGGCTTTGTAGCGTTTCAGGTTCTTTGCGGTAAAGACCGCCGCATCTTCGGTGGTATCCACCGCAAATCCTTTTTCCGCACCGAGCTGCATCATGGCCAGTTTGGCCACGGGTATGCAATCGTGCCGGAAACCGGCCGTTTTGGAAAATACCAGCAGCCTGGGTTTGGCCTTTGCGGTTGTGAAAGCGTATCCTGCAAAGAGGATGCAAATACCACAGATAATGAGCAGGCTTCGGAGAAGGAATTTCATATACTAAAGTTCACGGATCTTGATATTCCTGTACCATACGCCGTCGCCATGGTCCTGCAGGGCGATATGGCCTTTGGCAAATGCGCCGAAACCTTTCCAGGTCTTGAATTTGCTGTTAGCCACAAGCTTGTCCCATTCCGGTGTGCCCATGGTTGTTTCGCCGGTCACCTTGCCGTTCAGCAGCAGCGTAAGCTTGCCGTCTTTCTTGATGATCTTTGCGGTGTTCCACTCTCCTACCGGTTTGGCGTAACGGGCGGGAGCAGCAATGAGATCATACAGTTCGCCGGCATTATGTTTTACATTCTTGCCGTCAGGGTGCCCATCATCATCGATCACCTGCATTTCAGGGCCGGTGGAGTAGGTAGCGCCGTACTGATCGCCTTCCTGTACGCTGAAGATGACACCGCTGTTACCTGCTTTGGATATTTTCCATTCCAGTTCCAGTTCATAGTTTTCGAACTGTTCCACTGTCATGATATCTCCGCCGGAAGCACCGGCTTTTTTGGCTTCAGTATCGAGGAACAGCGCGCCGTCCTGCACTTTCCAGGCGGAGGGAGCTTCCTGTTTCTTGAATCCGCGCCAACCGGTGGTTGTTTTGCCGTCGAACAGCAGTTTCCAGCCGGCTTTCTTTTCTTTCTTTGTCAGGGAAGGACCTCCGTTCTGTGCCTGTGTGGAGGCGCATCCTGCCAGCACGCCCAGCAGCAATACGGATGAGATAATACGTTTCATCTGTGTTTATATTTAATTTTTCGGGTCATAAGCAGCCTTGCCGGCTTCCTATGTTGTGTTTGTCTTTACCTGGTTATTTTCCTACGGAGAGGATATATTTCACCATTTCCTTTGCGTCCTCTTCGGGGATGGCCGGATGCGGGGCCATGGGAATCTCGCCCCAGTTGCCTGCGCCGCCTTTGATCACTTTGCCTGCGAGGGTGGCGATGTTTTCATCGTTGTTCTCGTATTTGGCTGCGATCTCATTGTAGGAAGGGCCGATCAGTTTGGCATCTTCCTGATGGCAGGTCTTGCAATCCTGCGCAGCGATCAGTTCCTTGCCTTTGCCCGCTGTGGGCGCAACCATGGAATCGTCTACCACTACAGGGGTCTCTTCAGATTTTTCTTCTGTTTTCTTTTCTTCACCGCCGCCGCATGCAGCAAAAAGGATCGCCGCACTGATGCATACTGGCGCCCATATGGTCTTCTTCATTTTTACGCTTTTATGATAACAATAATTGAGAAATCGTTTTAGCCCGGATCAGAGCCCCAAGATACGGCGGTTCAGGTTCTCATCCGCACCTGTGCCGGCAAAATCGTCAAACGCCTTTTCCGTAACACGGATGATATGGTCGCTGATGAACGGTGCGCCTTCGCGGGCGCCGTCTTCCGGATGTTTCATACAGCACTCCCATTCCATCACGGCCCATCCTTCGTAGTTGTATTGCGTCAGCTTGCTGAACACGGCGGAGAAATCCACCTGTCCGTCGCCCAGGGAGCGGAAGCGGCCGGGGCGGTCGATCCATCCCTGGTAGCCGCCGTACACGCCGGAGCGGCCGGTGGGATTGAATTCTGCGTCCTTCACATGGAACATCTTTATCTTTTCATGATAGATATCGATATAGCTGAGATAGTCCAGGCACTGCAGCACAAAATGGCTGGGGTCGTACAGGAGGCATGCGCGCTGATGGTTGCCGGTGGCGGCCAGGAACTGTTCGTAGCTGGCGCCGTCGTGCAGGTCTTCCCCCGGATGCACCTCATAGCAGAGGTCCACGCCGTTCGCATCCATTTCATTGAGGATGGGAAGCCAGCGGTCCGCCAGTTCCCGGAAACCGGTCTCCACCAGTCCCGCCGGGCGTTGGGGCCAGGGGTACACGGTATGCCAGAGCAATGCGCCGCTGAAAGTGGCGTGTGCATTGAGGCCGAGGTTACGGCTGGCTTTGGCGGCGTATTTCAGCTGGTTAACCGCCCATTCTGTGCGGGCTTTGGCGTTGCCGTGCAGTTCTTTGGGAGCGAAGCCATCGAACAGCTCGTTGTAAGCAGGGTGCACCGCTACCAGCTGCCCCTGCAGGTGAGTGGACAGTTCGGTGATCTCCATACCGGCGGACTGCACGATGCCTTTGATCTCGTCCGCATAGGTTTTGCTTTCGGCTGCTTTTTGCAGGTCTATCATGCGGGGGTCCCAGGTGGGGATCTGCACGCCTTTAAAACCCAGGCCGGCGGCCCATTTGCAAATGCCTTCGAGGGTATTGAAAGGCGCTTTATCGTCCAGGAACTGCGCCAGGAAAATGCCTGGTCCTTTGATCGTCCTCATAAACTGTTTCTTCTGTTAATAATTGATTCTTAATGGCCAGAAGGAACCTTGCACCAACCTTCCCCGTATGAGAAATCTCTCATGCCCGGTTTCCTTGTCTGTTAAAAAATCTGAAGATCAGTGCTTTCATTGTTTCCGGCACTGATCTTTATCTGGCGGGCGCCTGATCCTGCTCAGGTCCCTAAATTTCGAATTTTGTCCATTTCTGTTCGCTGGCGGATGATTTCACGACCATGTCGATGAATGCCATGCCGCGGATGCCTTCTTCCACACCGGGGAAATCCAGGGCTTCGGGGGCTGGAGCAGTACCGTCTGCTTTTGCCTGCAAAGTGAGGGCAAAATTGCGGTAGAGGTTGCCGAATGCCTCCAGGTATCCTTCCGGATGCCCGCCGGGCGTGCGGCAATTATGGGTGGCAAAGCTGCTGAGGTGCGGGTTGCCGCCACCGGCACGGAGGATCTCCGTGGGTTTGTCCAGCCACTTCACCAGCAGGGTGTTGGGTTCATGTTGTGCCCATTCGAGCCCGCCTTTTTCGCCATACACGCGGATCTTGAGGGCGTTTTCTTCGCCTGCCGCCACCTGTGATGCCTGCAGCACGCCTGCGGCACCGCCATCGAAGCGGATCAGCACAGCGCCGTCATCATCCAGCATACGGCCTTCCACCTGAATGAGGAGGTCAGCGCATAACTTATCCACTTTCTGGCCGGAGATATATTCCGCGAGATTGAATGCATGCGTGCCGATGTCGCCGAAGGCGCCGCTTTTGCCGGAACGTTTGGGGTCTGTGCGCCAGGCAGCCTGGGCATTACCTTCGCGCTCGCTCATTTTGCTGAGCCAGCCTTGCGGATATTCTACCCATACTTTCCGGATCTTGCCGAGCGCACCGGCCTTCACCATTTGTTTGGCCTGTTTCACCATCGGGTAGCCGGTGTAAGTATGTGTCAGCAAGAGTGACAGGCCGGTTTGTTCCTGTTTGGCTTTCAGTTGTTTGGCTTCATCCAGCGTGAAGGTGATGGGTTTTTCCACCACTACGTGAAAACCTTTGTCCAGCGCCATCATGGCGGGTTCAAAGTGTGCGAAGTTGGGCGTAACGATGGTGATGAAATCCAGGCGTTTGTCCGCCGGCATGGCGGCTTCCTTCTCCAGCATGGTTTTGAAGTCCGTGTAGATGCGGTCTTCATCCAGGAAGAGAGAGCGTCCGGAATCCTGGGCAACTTCGGGGTTAATGCTCAAAGCGCCCGCTTTCAATTCTATCAGCCCGTCCATATTCGCCGCGATGCGGTGGATGGCGCCGATGAAGGCGTCTTTGCCGCCTCCGATCATTCCCATTCTGAGTTTTCTGTTCATGCTATAAAAATATTCGATTACCGTTTTCTATGTTGATTATGCTGTTTGCAGCGTTGAATGCAGGGTCTGTTTCTTTTTTCCTTTCATGTAAAAGAAAAGCCCGGCGAATGCAACGATCAGGATCACCGGGATAATGAGCGTCACATTGATGATCTCAGGACCGGCAACAGCCTGCGCCTGCTGAAAAGTGGTGGCTTCGGGCGTACCCGGAGCGGCCGAGCGGTAAACATCCAGAGATGCGCTCGCTGGCAGATTCTTGGCAATGATGCTGTCATAAAAGCCTCCCATAAAGAAAGTATAAACGGATACGGCAAACATCCCTGCGCCACCGATGAGGTTCATACCCAATGCTCCGGATTCCGGAATATTCTCAGACACGAAACCCAGCATGGTCGGCCAGAAATAGGTGATCCCTATCCCGAAGATAACAGCTGCCACAAACAGCATGTTACCGGAAACGCTTCCCATCAGATAGAGGCCGAACGCTGAGAAAACAGCGGATGCCAACAATACGCCGGTAGGTGACATTTTATGCACCACGGGACCGGCAACAGCACGGCCTAATACCTGTACTCCGGCGGTCAGTGCCAACACCAGCAAACCATACGCTGTTACATTCTTCAGCAGTATCTCGATCCACTGGTTGGTAAACAGTTCGGTTATCGCTGTTCCGAACATGCAAATGAACATAAATATAAATAAAGGGCTGGCAATAGAACGGTACATCTGCTTGTTGGAAACACCCGCAGCCACACGCTCTGTTACAGGGAAGTCGAGTTTCAGGAAGAGGAACCCGTAAATCAGCGTGGGTACCAGCATCGTGGCTACCTGAATCTGCCAACCTATGTTTACCATATTAAGGAAGAATACAATGAGGCTTCCGATCACAATACCACCAGGGAACCAGAGGTGAAAGTGATTCAGTTTTGTTGTTTTGTTATCCTGATAAATGGTTGCCACCAGCGGGTTACAGGCAGCTTCTACTGTACCATTGGCCATGCCGATGAACAGTGTAGAAATAAACAGGGGCCAGAAACCTGACGAGAACCAGGGTGTGCAGATAGTCAACAGGATACCCAGCAGGTGCAACACAAAAGCCGCTACCAGCAACCTTTTCATACCAATGGCATCCACGATGAACCCTCCGATCACTACAGCCAGGGGAAAGCCCCAGAAGGCAGTGCCGGTAATGATGGCCAGTTCCTGGCCACTCAGATGAAATTGTACACCAAGCTGGCCGAGTATCCCGGCCCGGATTCCAAAGGATAGGGAAGTAACGAGCAAGGCCAGACAGCTGGCAACAAATAGCTTTTCAGGCTGTATCTGCTTCATAAACGCGATTTTGTGAAAATTCTATGGCTTGATTAAAACGTTTAAATTTATAAAAAGTATTTACATATTTTTATCTTTTTGTGATAAGATACCTGCTTTAGGTGAATATTTCATCATCCGGAATCCCCCGGCATGTTAATTTAGCTTTTTTTAACATTTGTTCCGATGGATCCGCATGAGAAATGGCTGCCAGTTATAAAATGAAGGGCTCCTTACATACCAATGACCTGCTCCGCGGCCTCAAGGCCCGGGACCCGGAAGTTTTTGCCGGTGTCTACCGACATTACTTCCCCATCCTCTTTGCCGCTGCCCGTAAATACATAGACGATAAAAGCCTCGCCGAAGAAATGATCCAGGACGTTTTTCTGAACATCTGGGAAAAAGACCTGGCGCCGGACCATCCGGCCGCCCTGAAAAGTTATCTTTTCCGCGCACTGATCAACCGCGTCATGAACCATTTTCAGCGGGAAAAAAGATTGCGCCACCACCACGAAGCCCTGCAACACCTTTCAGAAGAAAGTTATCTTTGCACTTTCATCGAAGAACAGGAACTTCGCGAAAATATTCACAAAGCCATCGAGGCTTTGCCGGACAGGTGTAAAAAGATATTCAAGATGAGCCGTTTTGACGGCATGAAGAACCAACAGATCGCAGATTCGCTCCAGCTGTCCGTCAAGACCATTGAAAATCAGATGACCATTGCATTGAGGCAACTCAGAGCAACTTTATTGGAAAACGATTCGCAGACGCTGCCGCCGGATGCGAAACTGAAAATACTTTTGTTCCTGCTGGGCGTGTAACCTTCACCTGGTTCACGATTGCCCGTCATCCCCCCATTAATTTGTTTTGTCCGAAGAACCCGGAAAAAATTATCTGCCTCCGTTTGGGGGCTGAATGCGTTTGACTTGTCTTAGCTGAACAATCAACCGAAATTGTATGAGAGGATCCGATCAGGAAGTTTATGCCATGATTATCCGTTCGCTCGATGAACCGGATAATCCCGATAACCAGAAAGCACTCCAGGAATGGCTGGCCAAAGACGCCGGTAACCATAAGCTGCTGGCGGAACTGCGGTCGCTTTGGGAAGGCGCCGCGGAAGCCAGCGTATTTGAAAGCACACAGGCAGACGCTGCCACAGCACGGTTCATCCACATCCTGCATGAACGATACCCTTCCGCAAAGGCCGCATCCACCTCTCCAAAGCTCAACTGGTGGAAATATGCCGCAGCCGCAGCCATCACGGGCCTGGTCGCCCTCACCTACTGGTGGGCGCAACCTGCTGCGGAAAAACTGACAACGTTCCGTACCACCGCCCAAACCGATTCGGTAACCCTCTCCGACGGTACCAGGATCGTACTCCACAGCCATTCCGCCATCCGCTATCCGGAAACCTTCCGGGGAAAAACGAGAACCGTATTCCTGGATGAAGGCACGGCATTCTTTGATGTACAGCAGGATGCAGCCCATCCCTTTACCGCTGCTACCGGTAACCTCAACGTTGATGTACTGGGCACCGCCTTTAATCTCTCTGTTACCGGCCACAGCATAAAACTCTACGTGGCGGAAGGGGAAGTGGCCTTCGGCCGCAGCGGCGATAACAGCCCCCTGCGGTTGCAGGCGGGCAAGGGTGCTTCTTTCCATAAAACCACCGGAACGCTTGCGCCGGACCGGGAGGCAGATCCCAATGCACTCGCCTGGAAAACGCGTGAGCTCCGCTTTGTGGATATGCCCATGGAAGAAGTCTGCAACGTGCTGTCCGACTGCTACGGGATGGCCGTGATACTGGAAAACGACTCCCGGAAAGCACAAAAACTGAATGCCCGTTTTAGCCAGAGATCAATAGAAGAAGTATTGCAAACATTGAACGCACTGTATGATTACCGCTACGAAAAACGTGGCGATACTGTATTTATTCACTAACCAACAACGCTATATCTGACCAAACTCTAAACTCGTCTTTATGTCCATCTTGAACCAGAAACCGACCCATAACCTATGGCGCAGGGCTTCGTGCGGCCTCCTGCTGGCGCTCGCATTATCCTCCGGGAATGCCGCCACGGCGCAGGATACCTTCGCGCTGAACAGGGTCGTGACCGTCAGGGTCAAAAATCAACCTTTGTCCAATATCCTGTCCGACATCGAGAAACAAACCCGTCTGCATTTTGTATATGACGGAACAGAACTGAACAGGTCCGAGATCATCAGCATCGATGCCCGCTCCCTTACCCTGGGCAATGTACTGCACCGGCTCTTCAAAGGCAATGCCGAAGTACGGGTAATGGGAAACCAGGTAATCCTGAAGAAACAGGGACCTGCTTCTCCTGCCGGCGATATCCGGCAGGAAGTAAAGCAATTGCGCATTACAGGAACAGTGGCTTTGCGGAACACCAGCGGAGAGGTACAGAAGATACCCGGCATCACCGTCCGCATCAAAGCCACCACTATCGGCACGGCCACGAAAGATGGCGGCAGCTTTTCCATCATTGCCAAACCGGGGGATGTACTGGTATTCAGCTACCTGGGCTATAAAACCCGCGAAGTTGTCGTGGATGCCCGATCCACATCCCTGCAGGTAACACTCGAGGAGGATGTGGAAAAGATAAAAGAAGTGGTGATCACCGGCATCTTCGAACGTAAGAAGGAGAGCTTCACCGGTGCCACGGCTACCTACACCAACAGGGAACTGAAACAGATCGGCAATCAGAACGTGATACAAAGCCTGAAAACGCTGGACCCTGCTTTTGCCGTACTGGAAAATAACCTCCAGGGCGCCAATCCCAATGTGCTGCCCGACCTTGAGATCAGGGGAAAAACCGCTACCATTACGCTGCGCGACCAATTCGGCTCCAATGCCAACCAGCCGCTGTTCATCATGGATGGTTTTGAAGTAAGCCTGCAAACGGTAGTGGACATGAACATCAACCGGGTAGAATCCATTACCGTACTCCGCGATGCCGCGTCCACAGCCATTTATGGCTCCCGTGCTTCCAATGGCGTGGTGGTCATTGAAACGAAGAAACCCAAACCAGGCTCCCTCCGTGTGTCCTACTCCATGGACAACCGGGTGGAGTTCCCCGATCTGCGGGACTATAACCTGATGAATGCGGAGGAAAAACTGGAGTTCGAACGGCTGGCCGGAAGATACTCCCTGAACTCCCGCTTTGAATTGTACCAGGACCAACAGCTGGAGCTGGATTCCCTCTACCATGCACACCTCGCGGAAGTGCAACGCGGCGTGAACACCTACTGGATGAATGAACCGCTGCGCACCGGTTACACCACCGGGCATAATTTATATGCAGATGGCGGGGACGACCAGATGCGATACGGCATCGGCGCCAACATCACCCGCACCAACGGCATCATGAAAGGCTCCGGTAAAACCATCGGCGGCGGCAATATCGATCTCATCTACCGCAAAAAAAGATGGAACATCTCCAATAAATTATTCCTGAATATCAGCAAGGCCACCGAGTCTCCCTACGGCTCTTTTGCCACCTTCGCCGAAACCAATCCCTATTTCCGCAAAACGGACGGCAACGGCAACATCACCCGCTACCTGGAAAACTCCACATGGGGCGGTACCGGTTCTTCGGAATACATTGTAGCCAACCCCTTGTGGGATGCGCAACTGGCCAACAGGAACCAGACGACCTATACGCAGATCATCAACAACCTGCAGGCGGAATACCGGTTCACGCAGAGCCTGATGTTCCGTACCAGGCTGCAGGCTACACAAACGGCTACCAGGAATGAGGTATTCATTCCCGGCCAGCATTCCATCTTCCAGGAAACGGAATTTCTCAAACAAGGCTCCTACAAGAATTCAAATACCACCCAGCTTGCCCTTAACGGGAACCTTTCACTGATCTACGGAAAGGATTTCGGGAAACATAATCTCAATGGCGTAGCGCAATGGCAATTGCAGCAGAACCAGGCGGAAATGGAGGGATACACCGCACAGGGCTTCCCCGTGGCCGGTTTTGAATCGCCCAATTATGCTACCGGCTACCAGGAAGCAGGCAAACCCATCTACAATGAACAAACGATCCGCTCCAACAGCTATCTGCTGAACGGCGGCTACCTGTACGACAGGCGCTATGCTATCGACGCCAGCTACCGGATGGACGGCAGCAGTGTTTTCGGCGCCAACCAGCGGTTCAGCGACTCCTGGTCGGTAGGGCTGGCCTGGAACCTGCACAACGAACCTTTTCTGCAGGCATACCGCTGGATCAATATCCTCAAGCTACGCGGCAGCGTGGGCAAACCGGGCAACCAGAATGTAGCGTCGTATATCAACTTCACGACTTATGCCTATAACACCGCCCTGTACAATTACTTCGATCTGGGCGCCGTGATACAGGAACCGGGTAACCCCAACCTGCAATGGCAAAAGAAGCTGGACAGGAACATCGGCATTGATCTGGCATTCCTGGCCAACCGCATCTCTTTCTCCGCCGATGTGTACAACAATATTACGAACCCGCTGGTGGTGGACATCAACGTCCCCTCCTCCGTAGGTTTCCCCGTGTACACCACCAATCTCGGCGGACAGATCGATAAAGGATTTTATGGCAACCTGGCGGTAAGACCGGTGTACCGGCCGCAGCAGCGCATCGTCTGGACCGTGAGCGTCAATGCCCGCAGGACGGTTTCCACCTTCGAAGACCTCGGCAACAAACTGGATGCATTCAATAAGAACAATATCTCCAAAAACCTGGAGCGGTATAAAGACGGCAGCAGCACCACGGCCATCTGGGCGGTAAGGTCCGCCGGCATCGACCCTTCTACCGGCCGGGAAGTCTTCATCCGTAAAGACGGCACGCTCACGTTCGTGCACAGCTACGATGATGAAACTGTTGTAGGCGATACCCGGCCTGACCTGGAAGGCGTGTTCGGCAATGCGCTTTCATACAAGGGCTTCAGCGCCAGCATCTATATCCGCTACCGCTTCGGCGGCGATGTGTTCAATACCGCCCTCTGGAACAAAGTGGAAAATATCAGCATGGAAGGGCTGAAGAAGAACCAGGACAAACGCGCGCTGTACGACCGCTGGAAGCAGCCGGGCGATGTGGCCACATTCAAGAATATCAGCGCCACAGAAGTAACGCCGGCATCTTCGCGTTTTGTACAGGAGGAAAATACCCTTGCCGGCGAAAGCATCCGCATCGGCTATGAGTGGAATAACGACCAGCTGAAAAAACTGGGCCTCAGCTATATCACGCTCAATGCCTATATGAATGACATTTTCCGCAAATCGACCATCGTCAGCGAAAGAGGTATCGACTATCCCTTTTCCCGCTCGGTATCCTTTTCCCTCAGCGCCGGCTTTTAAATTCAAACCGCAAGAACATGAAGAAATTTACCTTACATAGCATCCTGGCAGCAGCGCTCCTGCTGACCGCATCCTGCAACAAATGGCTGGACGTCAAGCCGAAGGACAGGACCATTGAAGAACAGCTCTACAAATCGGAAGATGGTTTTTACACCGCGCTGAACGGCGTGTACCTGGAGCTTTGCTCACAAAATCTCTACGGCGGGCAGCTAACGATGGAAATGCTGGAAGCCCTCGCCCAGCGTTACAACACTTCCGCTACAGACCACTACCTCCGCACCGTCACCAGCTACAGCTACCAGGAAAGCGCTGTGAAGAGCAAGGTAGACGGCATATGGCAGGGCCTCTACAAAAGCATCAGCAACCTCAACAGGATGATGCTGGTGATCGACGAACGCAAAAGCCTCTTTGCCAGCGAAAGGAACTACCAGCTGCTGAAAGGTCAGGTGCTCGGGCTGCGGGCCTTCCTGCATTTCGATCTGCTGCGTCTCTTCGGGCCGATGTACAATACCGTGGATTCCACCGCCGATGCCATCCCCTACTATGATCACTATACCGTTGAATACCTCCCTTTTCTGCCGGCCAGCGAAGTTGTTGCCAAAGTGCTGGCAGACCTGGATGAAGCGGACGCCCTGCTGTCCGTTTCAGATCCGGTGATCACGGAAGGCACATTGTTCTCCGCCGCGCCGGATGGCAGCTCGAACAAATTCCGCTACCGCAACCTGGCCATGAACTATTACGCCGTACAACTGCTGAAAGCACGCGCAGAACTTTACCGCGGGAACAAAACCGCCGCGCTCGAAGTCGTAAAACAGGCCCTGCCGGATGTGGAAAAATGGTTCCCCTTCGTGAACGTGAATGCAGTGACCGATAACATCAATCCGGACAAGGTGTTCTCATCAGAACTGCTCTTCGCCCAGTTCGATGCAAGGCTGTATGAAAAATACAACAATTACTACGCGCCGGCCCTGAATGCCAGGAGCCTGCTCACCGCCCAGGCCAGCCGGCTGAATACTACCTATGAAAGCAATGAGAACGATTTTCGCTTCAAGTCCGTTTTCTGGCGCATCCCGGACAATAATGCGGTAACGGTGAAATGCTTTTTCAAGTATTCGGACATTACCGATAAAAACCGGCCTTACCGCCAGCTGCTGCCCCTGATGCGCAAGACAGAGCTGTATTACATTGCAGCAGAATGCGAGCCATCCGCTCCGCTCGCAGCAGGGTATCTGAATACCGTACGAAAAGCCCGCGGGCTGCCGGACCTTCCATCCAACGCTAACCTGACAACCGAGATCAGGAAAGAATACCTGAAGGAATTCTACGGTGAAGGCCAGTTGTTCTTCTATTACAAAAGGAATAACACTGCCTCCATTCCCAACGGCTCCTCCGCCTCGGGGAACGTAGCCATGAACGCATCCAAATATGTACTGCAAATTCCGGACAGCGAGCTGGCTTACCGGAATTAAAAAATGTTTATCATGAAAAGATCAATATACAGCATGCTGTCAGCCTTCACCCTGCTCGCACTTGGCGCCTGCGAAAAGGAACTGGCCACCTACAGCGAAACCGACGGCGTCTATTTTTCCCTTACCGTCAGCAATGTACGTACAGACACCAGCAAGGTCACCTTCGCATATGCTCCGCACGATGTAACAGACACCACCATTCTTGTACCGGTGCGCACAAGGGGGTATTTGCAGGATCAGGACCGCGCTTTCCGCCTGAAAGTGGTGGAAGAAAACACCACGGCCACCGCAGGCGTTCATTTCACCGCCCTTCAGACGGAATACAGCATACCGGCCGGAACCAATATCTTCCAGCTGCCGGTAACCCTGCACCGGACGGCGGACATGCTCGCAGATACTTTCCAGATACAGTTGGAATTGCTGCCGAATGAACATTTCGACCTGAAGCTGAGCGATGAGATCATCAACACCACTACAAAAGAGAAAGTAAGCCTTACGCGCTTTACCGTCCAGGTGAACGACGTGCTTGCCATGCCCCGGGCCTGGTGGGACTATATGCTCGGCACCTTCAGCAGAAAGAAGATCCTGCTCATCGCGGAGATCAGCGGGGAGCCCCTGGCCAACTTCAACGACCAGACCCTCCTCACCGTCTCCAAAAACACCTTCCTCGGCAAGTTCACCCAGAAATACCTGAATGACCAGGCCGCGGCGGGAAATGTAATACTGGATGAAGATGGCCTGCCGATGGTAATGGGCGCCGGCGCACAATGATTGTTCAACTTATTAATGCTAAAACATGAGACCATATATCTTCCTGCTTGCCGTGCTGCTCTGCGCAACAGGCTGTTACAAAGACCTCGGCAATTATGATTACCGGGATGTCAACGAAGTGGGTATTGAAGGTATCGAAAGCCAATATACCATACTGTCCCTCGATACGCTGCGGATCAATCCTGTGTTGACATTCACGCAGGACGCTAAAGGCGATACCGCGGATTATGAATATGAATGGATCGCCATCCTGGATGAAGGCGACCGCGTGTTCCCGGATGTCAAACGGACCGAAGTGGCCCGCACCAGGGACCTCAACTACAAGGTGGTGCTGAAGCCCAATGCCGGATTCACCATGTCTTACCGCGTAAAGGACAAGAAAACCGGCATCCAGTGGAGCAAAACCTTCCGGCTGGAGGTAAAATCCACCATATACGAAGGATGGCTGCTTTATTCCGATGTAAATACAGACGCCCGGCTGGATATGATCTCCAGGCTGGATGATACGACTGAGCGCATATACATCGACGTGCTGGCACAGGTGGGATGTGAGCTGCCACCGCAAAAGCACCCCCGGCATGTCACTTACGCCACCAAAAACCAGGGCGGGGGCATTTACCTCAGCGCGGGCACCGGCACTAACAGCATTCATTCCGAAACATTCCTGTGGCAACCTTCCAATGCCATAGAATACGAAATGCAGGGGAAACCACCCGCCGGTTTTGCTCCTTTGTACGTCAGCAATATGGACAATGTGGAGCATGTCATGGTCACGGAAGACGAGATCTATTACCAACATTTCATCTTTGCAGCCGGTTATACGCTCCCCATCAACAGCATACAGGCCGAAGGCACTTTATTCAAGCCGGCGCCTTTCTTCGGGTTTTCCAACAGGATAGCCTCCAATATGGTCATCTACGATGAAACGAACAGACGTTTCGTGGGCTACAAAGGCAGCCAGACCTATAGCTACCTGCTGCAAGACCCGCCGGACGGCCTTTTCAGCTACTCCACCGGCCGCAGGATGCTCTACATGGCCAATACCCGGTACAGTAATAATGATGTGTTCGCCATCCTGAAAGACGATGCCGCCAACAAAACCTGGCTGTACAGGATGAACGTTTCCACAGGTATTACCCAGACCTATTACGGGGAGATGACCGGAACGGATATCGACAAGGCGGAGTCATTTGCCGTCAGCCATCAGTTTGGATACATCTTCTACAATGTGGGCGCAAAGGTATACCAGTACGATATGTTCAACAGAAACAGCAAGCTGATGCTGGACATGGGAACGGAAAAAATATCGCTGATCAAATGCCAGCACTTCAACGGCAGCAGCAAATATGCGGCATTCGAAAAAGCGCTGATCGTCTGCACCTACGACCCCGGAAAACCGGCGGCGGAACAGGGCACCATGCGGCTGTACGATGTTCCCGCCGTGAACGGGGACCTGGTGCTGACGAAGACCTACACCGGCTTCGGGAAAATAGTGGACGTTGCTTACCGGACACGTTGAACCCGTTTCTTTCAGACACAAAAAATAAATATATACAGATGAAAAACACGAACATCAGCAAACTGGCAGCCCTTGTGGCCGTTACGGCATGCTTTACGGTCACAGTGCAGGCCCAGCAATATACCATCAACGGGAACCTGGAGGATGCGGACAACAAAAAAATATGGCTGTTAAAAGTGACCGGCGGTACGAAATTCGATACCGTGGCAGCCGGTACTGTTAAAAACGGCACCTTCCGCTTTTCAGGCAGTGTACCCGAAGCCTATCCCCACGCCATAGCGCTCGAAGGGGGCCGCGGAAAGCTGTTCTTCCTTGAAAATACCAACGTGACCGTTTCGGGAAAGGCTGCAAATATGGAAATCTCCGGCGGGAAAGCCCAGGAGGCTTACCTGCGGTATGAAGCCATGGAAAAAGAAACACAGCAGCAGATGAACGTACTGCGGACGCGGCAGGAGAAACAGCGTAAGGACTTTCTGGCCAAGAATGGCGACAATGTAGTAGCCGCCTACCTGCTGGGCATCTCCCTCGGATATATGTCCGCCGGGGACCAGGAGCCCATTTATCAGCAGTTCAGTGACGCGGTGAAAAAAAGCGAGTTCGGCCGGCTCGTGCGCGACCGGATTGACCGTATGACGGCGGTGATGCCCGGCAAAAAAGCGCCTGATTTCAAGGCGCCGACACCTGAAGGCGGCATAAAAAGCCTGTCTGAAGTGGTGAAAACAGGCAAACTGACGATGATCGATTTCTGGGCAAGCTGGTGCGGGCCCTGCCGCGCAGAAAACCCCAATGTGGTGCGTGTGTATTCCAAATATCATGATAAAGGCTTCAATATCATCGGGGTATCGCTGGACAGAGAAGGAGAGGGTGAAAAATGGAAAGAGGCGATCAAAAAGGACGGGCTGGTGTGGAATCATGTGTCTGACCTGAAATTCTGGCAATCGGATATTGCCAGACTGTATAATATCCGCAGTATCCCTGCCACCTTCCTGGTAGACGAAAAGGGCGTGATCGTCGCCAAAGACCTGCGTGGGGCTGAACTGGAAAAGAAAGTAGCGGAGATATTGGGTAAAAACTGATCCCGGTACCATCAGGTTACCTACTGTGTCTTTATACCCTGGGGGCTGTTCGCAAGACAGCCCCCGATTTTTTAGCCCCATCCCCCAAAAATTCCTAATTTTACAGGCCTTCCGGAAAAAGGACCGTTCTGCCACCTTGTCACAACCTCCGCTCCGGGCGTAATATTTGACTATAGACAACCACGCAGGACTCCTGTGCAAGGTTACTTTTATCATACGAAATCGAAATTTTAACATGCTAGGTTTTTTAACAAAGCTTTTTGGAGGAAACAAGTCTGACCGCGATATCAAACTGATCCTGCCTGTTGTGAAGCAGATCAATGAGGAGTACGAAAAACTGTCATCCCTGACCATTGATGAACTGCGTGGTAAAACGCAGGAATTCCGCGCCCGCATCCAGGCACATCTTGCCGACACCGACCAGGAGATTGCCGAAAAGAAGGCATCTGCGGAAAGTGATGAGGATGTGAACGTGAAGGACCTGGCCTATAAGGAAATTGACAAGCTCATCAAGCAACGCGATAAACAGATCGAGGAAATTCTGGAGAAACTGCTTCCTGAAGCTTTCGCCGTAGTAAAAGAAACCGCCCGCCGTCTCAAAGAAAGCACTGTCATTACGGCCAAAGCCACTGAGCTGGACCGGCAGCTGGCGGTGAAAAAAGAGTATGTTACCATTGAAGGTGACAAAGTGACCTGGAAAAACTCCTGGATAGCCGGCGGTACGGAAGTGACCTGGAACATGGTGCACTACGATGTACAGCTGATCGGTGGTTCCGTATTGCATAAAGGTATGATCGCGGAAATGGCCACGGGTGAGGGTAAAACCCTCGTGTCCACACTCCCGGCCTATCTGAACGCACTGGCCGGTGAAGGTGTGCATATCGTCACGGTGAACGACTACCTCGCCCGCCGTGACTCCGAATGGAACGGCCCGCTCTTTGAATTCCTGGGCATCACGGTGGATTGCATCGACAAACATCAGCCGCATTCCCCCGAACGCCGCGCTGCCTATCAGGCGGATATCACTTATGGCACCAACAACGAATTCGGTTTCGACTACCTCCGCGATAACATGGTGCACAGTCCCGAAGAAATGGTGCAACGCAAGCACCACTTCGCTATGGTGGATGAAGTGGATAGTGTGCTGATCGATGATGCGCGTACACCGCTGATCATCTCCGGCCCCATTCCGCGTGGCGATGAACAGGAATTCCACGCTCTGAAGCCCCGCATCCAGCGGCTGGTGGAAGAGCAGCGCAAAGTAGTGAACCAGTACCTGCAGGAAGCCAAGAAACTCATCGCCGAAGGGAAAGACGATCCCAAGACCGGTGGCCTGGCCCTGATGCGCGCATGGCGCGGTCTTCCCAAAAGCAGCGCTACCATTAAATATTTAAGTGAGCCCGGCATCAAAGTGCTGCAGCAAAAAGCAGAGAACTATTATATTGCCGACCAGCAAAGGGAAATGCCTAAAGTGGATGAAGGCCTCTACTTCCACATTGAGGAAAAGAACAACAGCGTTGAACTGACCGAAAAAGGCATTGCCCTCATCACCGGCGCCGGTGAAGATCCTCATTTCTTCCTGCTGCCGGACGTTGGTGCGGAAATAGCAGACCTGGAAAAACTGGAACTGAGCGCCGAAGAGAAAATGCAGCGGAAAGATCAGCTGCTGCAGGACTTCTCCATCAAATCCGAACGTATTCACTCCGTACAGCAGCTCCTCAAAGCATATACCCTCTTCGAAAAAGATGTGGAATATGTAGTAATGGACGGAAAAGTGAAGATCGTGGACGAACAGACCGGCCGTATCCTTGATGGCCGGCGGTATTCCGATGGACTTCACCAGGCGATTGAAGCGAAAGAGAATGTGAAAGTGGAAGCCGCTACACAGACCTTTGCCACCATCACCCTGCAAAACTACTTCCGTATGTACCACAAACTGGCCGGTATGACCGGTACAGCGGTGACGGAAGCCGGCGAGTTCTGGGAGATCTATAAACTGGATGTGGTGACCATCCCCACCAATCTCCCCATCACCCGTAAAGACGCGGAAGACCTGGTGTATAAAACGAAACGCGACAAATACAAAGCCGTTATCAACGAGATCAAGATACTGAAGGAAGCTGGCCGCCCCGTACTGGTGGGTACCACCTCCGTAGAGGTATCCGAATTGCTGGGCAAAATGCTCACCTTCGAGAAGATCCCGCATAATGTACTGAACGCCAAACAGCATGCCCGTGAAGCACAGATCGTAGCGGAAGCGGGGCTTGCCGGCGCCGTGACCATTGCCACCAACATGGCCGGCCGTGGTACGGACATCAAGCTCGGCCCTGGTGTGAAAGAAGCCGGCGGTCTTGCCATCATCGGTACCGAACGCCATGAAAGCCGCCGTGTAGACCGCCAGTTGCGTGGTCGTGCCGGCCGTCAGGGCGACCCCGGTACCTCACAGTTCTTCGTATCCCTCGAAGATGACCTGATGCGCATGTTCGGCTCAGACCGTATTGCCTCGCTGATGGACCGGATGGGCTACAAGGAAGGCGAAGTGATCCAGCATAGCATGATCACCCGCTCTATCGAACGCGCACAGAAAAAAGTGGAAGAGAATAACTTCGGCATCCGTAAACGCCTGCTGGAGTATGATGACGTGATGAACAAACAGCGCTCCGTGATCTACAGCAAGCGTAACCACGCCCTCTTTGGCGAACGCCTGTCAATAGATATCGATAACGCCTTCTACGATGTGGCTGAGAACCTCGTGACCATCCACCGTGAAAGCGGCGACTATGAAGCCTTCAAGCTGGAAGTGCTGATGAACTTTGCCACAGATACCGCCATTACAGCGGAAGAACTGGGCAGAGGCAGCCTGCAGGAAATAGCCGGCAAGCTGTACGAAGAAGCCAAGGAAAATTACCATCGCAGAACTACGGAACTGGTGAACGGCACCCTCCCGGTGATCAAAAAGATATTCCAGGAACAGGGCAGCCATATCGAGAATATCTCCATTCCCTTCACGGACGGCAAAAAAGGCGTCAATGTGCTGGCCCCGCTGAAAAAAGTGGTGGAAACAGAAGGCCGCGAAACTGCTGCCGCGCTGGAACGCAGCATCACACTGGCCCTGATAGACGAATCCTGGAAGGAACACCTCCGCGCCATGGACGATCTGAAACAGTCCGTGCAAAGCGCCGTGTACGAGCAGAAAGATCCGTTGCTGATCTACAAGTTCGAGGCTTTCAACCTTTTCAAACAGATGGATGGGGAAACCAGCCGCGAGATCGTGGCATTCCTCTGCAAGGCAGGTATCCCCGGGGAAAGGGATAACCGTGAGCAGATCAGGGAAGGCCGGGAAGAAAAAACCGATATGAGCGGTATGCGCGCCTCACACCAGGAGTTTGAAGAAGCACCGGCAGGAAATGGCCGCCGTGAACCGGAATATGCGCCGGCTGAAGAGCAGCATCGCCCGGAACCGGTACGTGTAGGGCCGAAAGTAGGCCGTAACGACCCCTGCCCCTGCGGCAGCGGCAAGAAATTCAAGCAATGTCACGGTAAAGACCTGTAATCACTCAATAATATTTTAATTTTAATAACGGAGTTACACAGGCCACCTGCGTAACTCCGTTATTACTTTAAGCAGCCTTATGCGACTGAACCGCTATATCGACCATACTGTATTGAAACCCGCCACCACCCTGGAGGATATCAAAACCCTCTGCATGGAAGCCGTGGAGTATGATTTTGCGGCAGTATGCGTTCCCCCTCCCTTCGTAAAGCTGGCAAAGACGTTCGTGGGCAGCACCAATACCAAAGTAGCCACCGTCACCGGCTTCCCCTTCGGATACTCCGCCATTGAAGCCAAAGTGGCCGAAAGCGTGCTGGCCATCATCGATGAAGCAGACGAGCTGGATATGGTGGCCAATATCATCGCTATCCGTAATAAGGACTGGGCTTACCTCGAAAAAGAGATCGCCACCATCATGCCCATTATCCGCAATAAACAGCGGGTCATCAAGGTTATTATTGAAAGTGGCATATTATTGGAGGAAGAAATCATCAAATGCTGCGAGCTGTATGCCCGCTTCGGTGTGGATTTTGTAAAAACCTCCACCGGATATGCGGAAAAGGGCGCCACCGTGGAAGCCGTGCAGCTGATGCGCAAACATCTGCCCGCAAATATCGGGATCAAGGCTTCCGGGGGGATTCGTACCTTTGCCTTTGCGAAGGAACTGATCGCCGCAGGAGCTACCCGCATCGGAGCAAGTGCAAGTGTACAACTGATGAAGGAAGCATCGCTATAAAAAGCAGGTGATAATACAACAGGTGCAAGCACCAATACCGGCTGATGCAGTATTTTGATGGAACCCGGGGCATGCGGAATGCCCGCATTTTTTTGAGCAAACAAACGATTTTCATATGATGTTAAGAACAGGCTGTTTATTCATTTTTCTGCTGGCCGCAGTATCCCTGCGGGCGCAGGACAGCACTTATGCGGACAACGGGCCGGTTAAAGTAACGAAAGACAGCCGTATAGACATCCTCATCAGGAAACAGATCTATATCAATACCCTGGCCATCCGCAATCAGCCCGGCTTCCGCGTGCAGGTGATCACCACCAACCGCCGCAACGATGCCAATGACGCCAAAGCCAAAGCCATGCAGCTGTTTCCGGAGTATCGCAGTTATATCGACTTCCAGGCGCCGTATTTCAAGGTGCGTGTAGGCGATTTCAAGACCCGGGAGGAAGCGAACGAACTGCGCAACAAGCTGCTCAACCAGTTTTCCGGAGGCGTATTCGTTGTGCCCGCGATCATCAATGTTACACCCGGCACTGAGTTCGACTAAGCAAGCTCCCGGCGCGCAATAACTCATGGGGCGCCTTATCTGATTAATACATCAACATGCGGAGATGAAGCACCCGAGGCTCCATCCGGCCCGAAAAAAATAAAAATAAACGGATGAAACAAAGCATCAAATCCCTGGCCAGCGAATACGCACCTGATCTTATAGCTTGCAGACATCACCTCCATTCCCACCCGGAGCTTTCTTTCCAGGAATACGAGACATCGAAGTTCATCCAGTCCAAACTCGATGAATACGGCATCCCCTACACCGCAGGCCTTGCCGGTACCGGCATTGTTGCGCTCATCAAGGGGAAAAACCCGGATAAAAAAGTGATCGCCCTTCGGGCGGACATCGATGCGCTGCCCATCGAAGAAGCCAACGATGTGCCTTACAAGTCACAAAACCCCGGTATCATGCATGCCTGCGGCCATGATGTGCATACCACCGTAGTGCTGGGCGCGGCCCGCATCCTGCAGCAGATACGGGACGAATTTGAAGGCACCATCAAAATACTTTTCCAGCCGGGAGAAGAGAAACACCCCGGCGGCGCCAGCCTGATGATCAGGGACGGCGCATTGGAAAACCCCAAGCCACAGGCCATTCTGGGCCTGCATGTGCTCCCGGCCATGGAAACCGGCATCCTCGGATTCCGCGGCGGGCAATACATGGCCAGTGCGGACGAGATCTACATTACCGTAAAAAGCAAAGGGGGCCACGCTGCGGCGCCGCACCTTACGGCAGACACCATTCTCATTGCCTCCAACCTGGTCGTGAGCCTGCAACAGATCATTAGCCGCAACAACGATCCGTTCTCCCCCTCCGTATTGTCCATCTGCGCTTTTAACGGCGGCTTCACCACCAATGTGATCCCCAGTGAAGTGAAGCTCATGGGCACTTTCCGGGCCATGGACGAAACCTGGCGCTTCCGCGCGCATGAGCTGATCCGCAAACAGGCCACCGAACTCGTACATGCCATGGGAGCGGAGATCGATATAGATATACTGGTGGGGTATCCCACCTTATACAATAACGAAAATGTGACGGCCACCGCCCGTTCCCTCGCAGAAGACTACCTCGGCAAAGAAAATGTGACGGATACAGAACTGCGTATGGGCGCCGAAGATTTCGCCTACTATTCCCAGGTGATCCCCGCCTGCTTTTTCCGCCTCGGCACCGGCAACAAGGCACGCGGTATTTCCGCAGGCGTGCATACCCCGGTTTTCGATATCGATGAGAGGGCGCTGGAGATCGGGGCGGGTACGATGGCTTATCTGGCGGCGCGGTTTTAGAAAAGCCCTGCTGCTCTTCCCAAAGAACCAACCGTCCCGGTAAAAACCGGAACGGTGTACATCTGTGAGACTAGAATTATTATTATTTTACTGCCTTCAGCACTTCGCTCATATTCCCGGCCCTCCCCGACAAGGAAATAGTAGCCAGGGAATCAATTTTCCCGGGCCGGAACGCGCCGATCCCGATGTCATTTGAAATGGTCAGACTGGCATTTTTATCCAGCTGATAACCTAAGGTATCCACCCGGCCGTTCAGCAGAATGCTGCAATGGGCGCTTTCCTCCAGCTCCAGGTCTAGCTTCGGTAAAGACAATCCGAATATAGAACACGATGACCGCTGTACATGTATTTTTACCGGCACATCCTGCGCAAAACCGTACATGTCGATTTCAGCATACCTTACCGTAATAGAAGACAACTCGGGAGCATAGACCTTAAGCGATTTGTCATCGTAGTACTCACCCATCATCTGGCCCTTAACCTCATGGGAAACAAAAAGCGTATCATTCCGCTGCTCAATCTTCAGGTACTTCTCCAGCATGGGGCTTACTACAAAGTATGGGGTGGTACTTCCAGCCGTAAGCAAGGTCAGCTTCTGATGCTCCCCCGAAATATTAAGCAGGTTGTCACCCGATTTATACCATAAAATGCCATCGTACACGACATGCCGGAAAGGCTGCAGCGATTGTTGACGAACTTTGATACCCTCCGTGTTGAACCGCTGGATATTACCTTTGGCAAACTCCCGACCCAATAGAAAGTTATGGAACAAAATGGAAGCGGGAATGAACAGGAAAAGTGCGATCAGCAGTTTATTACTTTTTTTCATGATAAATTCTTTATTAGGTTATGCTTTTACCTGGCGCTGCTTGTATTTTTCATAGCGCGCTTTCAGCTCATCCAGCTCAATGCCCAGCAGGAACATCCTGCGGAAGAACTGCGGCAATTCCTCCTGCAGGAACAGCTCTTTCCGGATCACCGTGATCTTTTTAATGGCGTCTTCGCTCACAAAATATCCCATGCCCCGTTTGGTATAAATAATACCCTGCTGCTGCAGGTATTCATATGACCGCATAACGGTATTGGGATTGACCTCCAGCGAAACGGCCAGCTCCCGGACGGAAGGCACTTTCCCATCCGGCAACCAGTGCTGCAATTGCACCTGGTCGCAGACGTAATCAGCGATCTGAAGGTAAATGGCCTGTGTATGATTGAATTCCATGTTGGCGGTTTGAATGATAATGATTTACAACTGCTGTTCGCGGATCTTCATCCAGGTTACACCCCACAGGAACAAAGGAACCAGTCCAAGACTCAGCAGAAAAGGTATCTGAACGGAAGAAGGCAAGGCTACCCCGTAATCTGTCCCCACATGCTCAAACTGACTTTCCCTGACCTTAACCGCCTTGCCCAGGCGGATGTAATAATAGGGATTGGTAGCAGAATAACTGTACAGGGTATCTTTTGTGAAAGCATCAGCCGTTCTGTGCCTTCGGATCGCGGCTTCGCCGGAATAATTACTCAGGAGAATGAACATAAAGAAAGTCACAAACAGTAATACCACGGTTTTGACAAATGCCTGCTTGCGGAACCAGATAGCCCCCAGCAACACGAAGGACTGCACCAAAATGTTAGCGATGAAGGCATATAAAGTTTCAATACTATTGGGCAAAAAAACTGCATTTACATTATTGTTCCAATGCAGGTCCAGATAAACGGCAATCATGAGGCAGGGTACGCTGATCAGCATGTAAACAAGCGGATAGATCACGATCACCAGCAGCAGCGCTACCGCCATCCGCTCAGCGGCGGAAGCGGGAAGCATGAGCGCCATCGTACGGTCTTCCTTCTTCGAGAACTGTTTGAAAATAGTAGACCCGAAAACCGCGGACGACAATACCAGCCCTATCATGAACATAAATGTCTGACTGTTGTAATTCAATCCCTCCATATAAGAAAGAAAAAGCATGAAGGCCAGCAATATTCCGGCAATAGACGCTATCCCCAGTAGATAAAGCTTCCTGTTCACGGCCAGTTGCAGCCTGAGCAGATATATAAAACGCCTGAACGAAAATTTCATCGTGTAATATTTTATTGTTTGAACAAAGGAAGGATCGATTCTTTTTCCAACAGCACTGCGTTGAAGAACATTTCCATATCCAGCCGCGAGTGCTCTTCTTTCCGGTTGACGGCCACCACGGCATATCCTTTCAGGGCGCCTTCGCTGTACAGAGGGGCTTCCGTTTCTTCAAGGCTCACTACATGGCGGAAGGAGAGCTTTTCGGTGATACGGGTGACCGGTTCCTGCAGGATGATATGCGCCCCTTCCATGATGAGCACCTCATCAATAAGGCTGTCCAGATCCTTTACCTGGTGCGTGCTGATGATCATGCACTGGTCCTCGCCCAGCGAGCCGGCCATCACTTTGCGGAACTGGCGTTTGGAGGGAATATCCAGGCCATTGGTAGGCTCATCCATCAACAGCACTTTAGCCCGGGTAGCCAGCGCAAATGCGATCAGCACTTTCTTTTGCTGCCCATGGCTAAGCGCCGGCAGATGCTGGCCGGCGGGAATTTCGAATACCTCCAGGTACTGATGGAAGGCCTTATGGTCAAAAGCCGGATAAAAGGGCGTGTAAAGCCGGAGATACTGCCCCGTATCCATATCCGGCAGGCTGAAGGCTTCCGGCAGCAGGTACACCTGTTGCAGGAAAGCAGGTTCCCGTTTTGTTGGGTCAAAACCCATCACGGAAGAATGACCGGATCTGGGGTAAAGCAGGCCGCAGATATTGTACAGCAGGCTGCTCTTGCCGGCGCCGTTCCTTCCCAACAAGCCGTAGATGCGTCCCGGCTGCAGGGTGAGGGATACATCGTCCAGCACCGGATGGCCTTTGCGGTAAGAAAAATGCAGGTGTTGAAGGGATATCATACCATTGTTTTTGTTATTGATATAGTGTACTAGTTAAATAGTACACTGCAAATATAAGGCTGTATTCTGGATTTCCAAATTTTTAAGCGGACTGCGGAATTCGGGGATGGGGGATGGGGAACAGCGGGATGGGCAGCTGCCCGCAGCAGTAACAACGGAAAGGCCTGCGCGAGGGTACGCATTCGCGGGGCAGGAAGAGGATTCCGCATGCTTCGTGGACATCTGACTACATAACGAAAGGCGCATTTTTTGGCAGGATTCGTGCATTTACTATCACTTTACCTCCAGATAAGGGAGTACATTTATTCTTCAACGATGTGATTATGTTCAACTGGATACTACGCTGCAGTCTCATTCTTTTTATACTACCGGTGTCGGGACAGACACACCAGATCTATATTTCCCCTTCAGGCAACAACGGCAACCCGGGCGCCAAAGAGTCTCCGGTAGCCAGCATCCACCACGCGCAGCAAATGTGGCGGGAACATCGCAAACAACACCCGCGCGCCAGCATCCAGGTGGTGCTGCGGGACGGTACATATTATCTTGACAGTACGCTTGTGCTGACACCGGAAGACAATGCCGATATGAATGCCTTCCTGTTCATCATGGGATACCCGGGTGAGGATATTGTACTCAGTGGCGCCATACCTTTCGGGCCGGTCTGGGAACCCTGGGAACAGGGCATTTATAAAACCGCTGTGCCGCCTGTTATCCGCACGATGGACAGGCTCTTCATCAACGGTGAACCGCAGATACTGGCCCGTTATCCTGACTACGACAGCGCAGCCCGCTTCTACCACGGTACTGCGGAAGATGCTATTTCACCCGCACGCATCCGCGGCTGGAAGCAGCCCAAAGGCGCCATCGTGCATGCGCTGCACCGCTCCGAATGGGGCGGATATCATTACCGGATCACCGGCGTAGACGAAACGGGCGAAGCCATACTGGAAGGCGGCTGGCAGAACAACCGGCAAATGGGCCTCCATCCCACCCGGCGGTTCGTGGAAAATGTGCTGGAAGAGCTGGACGCACCACAGGAATGGTATTTTGACAGTGCAACCCATACCTTATATTACATGCCTCCTCCGGGCGGGCAGCTACCGGAAATTGTTTCCTGCGCATCGCTGAAAGAGCTGATCGTTATGAAAGGCTCGGCACAGCAGCCCATAAAACAGGTGGTGCTCAACAATATCACCTTCGCGGAGAACAGCCGCACATTCATGCTCACCAAAGAACCGCTGCTCCGCAGCGACTGGACGATCTACCGCGGCGGCGCCCTGATGATGGAAGGTGCGGAATATTGCTACATCAGCAACTGTAAATTCGATCAGGTGGGCGGCAACGCCATCTTCCTGAATAACTATAACCGCTATGTGAATGTGGACAGCTGCCATATCTATAAGGCCGGCGCCAGCGGCATCGCCTTTGTGGGGAGTCCGGATGCCGTGCGCTCCCCTGCATTCGAGTACAACCAGTTTGTACCGTATGCGCAGCAGGACCGTACACCGGGCCCGAAGCATAACAACTACCCGCATTACTGTGATGCAAAGGACAATCTCATCCAGTACACCGGTGAAGTGGAAAAGCAGTCCGCCGGCATACAGATATCCATGTCCGCCAACATCACTGTTTCGCACAACACTATCCATCATGTACCGCGTGCAGGCATCAACGTGAGTGAAGGCACCTGGGGCGGGCATATCATCGAGTTCAACGATGTGTACCATACCGTGCTGGAAACAGGCGATCACGGGGCTTTCAACTCCTGGGGGCGCGACCGCTTCTGGCATCCGGACCGGCGCGTGATGGATAGCGCGACTATGGCCGATATCAGCCTGGTCACCCTTGATGCGCGGGATATTACCGTGCTGCGTAATAACCGCTTCCGCTGTGATCATGGCTGGGATATTGACCTGGACGACGGCTCCTCCAATTACCGCATCTACAATAACGTTTGTCTCAATGGCGGATTGAAGCTCCGGGAAGGTTTCTTCCGGGTCGTGGAGAACAATATCATGATCAATAATTCATTTCACCCGCATGTATGGTTTGCCAACAGCGGCGATATATTCCGTCATAATATTGTGACCGCGGGATACAAACCCATCGGCATCACCACATGGGGAGCGGAAGTAGACTACAATTTCTTCCCGGACAAGGCATCGCTGCAAGCAGCACAGGCCAATGGCACGGATAGCCATTCCGGTTTCGGGGACCCGGAGTTCCAGGATTTCACCGCCGGCAATTACCAGGTAAAGCCCGGCAGCAAAGCACTCGCCATCGGGTTCAGGAACTTCCCGATGAACGAATTCGGCGTGCGCATCCCGAGGCTGAAAGCAATGGCCGCGCCCGTTCCGCTACCGGAAGAACTTTACGCCCGACAGACCACGGGCAGATCTTCCATTACCTGGAAAGGCGCTACTGTAAAAAATATCGAAAGCCTGGGAGAGCGCTCCGCTACCGGCCTGCCTGATGAAAATGGCGCCTGGTTCGAAAAAGTACCGGAAGGATGTGAGGCTTATAGGACAGGTTTCAGAACCGGGGATGTGGTGATTGCGATGGAAGCGGAAAAGATCAGCAACATCGCCGGTTTCATCGCAAAATACCAGGAGCATGCCTGGAAGCAAAGCATACAGATGACCGTATTCAGGCATCAGCGGGCGATGGAGCTGAAGGTGACGAAGTAATTTCGTGGCAAACCTTTATATTTGAGATTCAACTGACATGCGTATGCCCACCAGTATCCAGGAAATTGATCTTCTGATAGATGAACTTCACCGCCTTCTTCCAATGAAAGCGGAGGATAAACGGTTGCTGGACAAGAAGCTCCGGCTGGAGTTCAACTACAACTCCAATCACCTTGAAGGGAATACGCTGACTTACGGCGAGACGGAACTGCTGCTTTATTTCGATAAGACCACTGGAAATCATGATCTCCGGGAATATGAAGAGATGAAGGCGCATGATGTGGCTTTTAACTTTGTAAAAGATCTGGCGGAAAGCAAAGAGGTGCCGCTCACGGAAACCGCTATCAAAAATCTCAACAAGATATTGCTGGTACGGCCCTTCTGGAAGGATGCCGTAACAGCCGATGGCCAGCCAACCCGCAGGCAGATCAAAGTAGGCGACTATAAAGAATATCCTAATTCTGTGCGGTTGCAAAATGGCGAGATATTTCACTATGCTTCTCCCGCAGAAACGCCCTTGAAAATGGGAGAGCTGATAGCCTGGTTCCGGGAAGAAGAAGAAAAGAAGGAATTGCACCCGGTAGCCCTGGCCGCCCTGCTGCACTACCGGTTTGTACTGATCCATCCTTTTGATGATGGCAATGGCAGGATATCACGGTTGCTCATGAACTACGTACTGCTCAGGAACGATCTGCCCCCTGTGATCATTAAATCAAGCGACAAGAAAAATTATCTTTTTGCACTAAACCAGGCGGACACCGGCAACCTGGACGCATTTGTGCAATATATTGCGGATCAACTGGCCTGGAGCCTGCGGCTGAATATAAAAGCTGCAAAAAGTGAATCGATAGAAGAGGCGGATGATATTGACAAAGAAATTGAATTGCTAAAGCGCTCATTAAAACCGATGCAGGGTGAGGTGCAGAAATCTCCCGAGGTGCTGCTGGAGTTGTGGCAGGTATCACTCCGATATTTGTATGACGAGTTTCTGAATGCCTATCAGAAGTTTGCAGGTTTGTTTGATAATCCTGCTTGTCAAGTTGTTTTCCAGATAGGAAACGCTGGTAAAGGTGTTTCTAACAACGACGGTGCAGAGAAAATTTTGAAAAGTGAAACAAATGCTGACAAGTTCTCCGATATAATTATGACAGGCTTTTTAAGGAAAATGAAGAAAAGCGGATATAATACCCATTTGACCATTAACATTTCTCTCAAAAGCTACGACTACCAAATAACATCAAAAGCCGATACCATAACAAAAAAATACGGCGAATTCCTCTCTCCCAATGAAATCAGGGAACTCGTCCGGGAAAACAGCCGGCTGCTGTTGGAAGAATTGCAGCACATTCAATAACCTTCCGAACAAAAAAACCGTCCCGGAATTGCTTCCAGGACGGCAAAGTATTCAAATCTCATTTCAATCCTACATCTCCGGATACAGCGGGAACTGCCTCATGAACTCATTCACTTCTCCCCTTACTTTTGTGATCAACCCTTCATTATCCGCATCCAGGATCAGCTGATCGATCCAGTTCACGATAAGCGGCATATGATCTTCTTTCATGCCACGGGTGGTCACGGCCGGCACACCTACACGGATACCGGAAGTAATGAAAGGTGATTTATCGTCAAAAGGCACCATGTTCTTGTTCACGGTAACATCTGCTTTCACCAGCACCTGTTCTGCTTTTTTACCGCTGATGTTCTTGTTGCGGAGGTCGATCAGCATCAGGTGGTTATCGGTACCGCCGGAAACGATCTGGTAGCCTTTCTCCATAAACGCCCGGGCCATGGCCTGTGCGTTGCGGATAACCTGGCGCGCGTAGACATCGTATTCATCGGACAATACTTCGAAGAAGGACACGGCTTTCGCTGCGATCACATGTTCGAGTGGCCCGCCCTGGATACCGGGGAATACGGCCATATCCAGCAGGGAGCTCATCATGCGCACTTCGCCTTTCGGTGTTTTGAGGCCGAAGGGATTTTCGAAGTCTTTCCCCATGAGAATGAGGCCGCCACGGGGACCGCGCAGGGTTTTATGGGTGGTAGTCGTAACAAAATGGCAATGCTCGAACGGGGAATTCAGCAGCCCTTTGGCGATAAGGCCAGCAGGATGCGCGATATCCGCCATCACGAATGCGCCTACCTTGTCGGCGATCTCGCGGATGCGTTTGTAGTCCCAGTCACGGCTATAGGCAGAAGCGCCGCAGATGATCACCTTCGGCTTTTCGGCCAGCGCCTTTTCCTCCATCACATCATATTCAACAAGGCCGGTTTCTTTATTTACACCATAGAAGAACGGCTGGTACAGCTTTCCGGAAAAGTTCACGGAAGAGCCATGCGTAAGGTGCCCGCCCATGCTCAGGTCCAGCCCAAGTATCTTGTCCCCTGCCTGCAAAATAGCCAGCAATACGGCGGCGTTAGCCTGTGCGCCGGAGTGGGGCTGCACGTTCGCATATTCCGCTCCGAACATCTGTTTGGCGCGGTCTATCGCCAGCTGTTCGCTCAGGTCCACTACCTCGCATCCGCCATAATAGCGGCGGCCGGGGTAACCTTCCGCGTATTTATTGGTCATAACGTTGCCCATGGCCTGCATTACCTGCAGGCTGGTAAAGTTCTCCGAAGCTATCAGCTCAATGCCATGGCGCTGTCTTTCCAGTTCCTGGCCAATGATATCAAATATCTGCTGGTCTTTTTGCATGGTGAAGGAAAATTTAAGACGCAAAATTAATCATCTTCTTATTAATTACGAATTAGGAATTGAGGAAAAGAAGTGTTTAGATACATGATGCAAATTTAAAATGCATAAAATCAATCCCGCCCCAAATTCATAATTCGTGATTGATTACGTAATTTGCCCGCAATCTACACCAACATTCATGAAGGCAATCATACCAGTAGCAGGTGCCGGCACCAAACTACGGCCACATACATACACGCAGCCCAAAGCGCTGATCCCCCTGGCGGGGAGGACCATCCTGAGCATTATTGTGGACCAGCTGGTGGAGGCGGGCATCACGGAGTTCGTATTCGTTGTGGGCTACCTCGGGGAAAAGATCCAGCATTATGTACAAAAGAAGTACCCGGACCTCACCACCCATTTCGTACAGCAGAACGACCGTGAGGGTACCGGCCACGCTATATTGCTGACGCGGGAAGTGGTGCAGAACGACGAGATACTCATTGTGCTCGGCGATACTATTGTGGAATGTGATTTCCGGGAAGTGATCAGCTACCCTCATTCCCTGCTGGGCGTGAAAAAAGTGGACGATCCCCGCAACTTTGGTGTGGCGGAAACGGATGGATCGGGCACCATTACCCGGGTAGTGGAGAAACCGCAGATCCCGAAATCCAATATGGCCCTGGTGGGCATGTACAAGATCCGGGAAACGGAACAGCTGTACAAATGCCTGGAAGATAACATACAGCAGCAGATCCGGTCGCACGACGAGTTTCAGCTCACCGATGCGCTGGAATGCATGATCGGCCACGGCGTTCAGCTCAATGCGTTCAAAGTGAGCAACTGGTTCGATTGCGGCAGAAAAGAAAACCTGCTGGAGACCAATGCCATCCTCCTTAAAAAATACAAGCTGGCGACCAATCCGGTATTGCCATACGAGAATACGATCATTATTCCGCCCGTGAGCATCGGTGAAGGCTGCAATATCAAGAACAGCATTATCGGGCCGAATGTGGCGATCGGTGACAATACGGTTATCAGTTACTCCATCGTAAAGGATTCCATCATCGGGTCTTTCAGCAACCTGTATGAAGTGGTGCTGAAATCTTCGCTTATCGGCAGCGATGCCAATATCCGCGGGCTGAGCCAAAGCCTCAACATCGGGGATAACACGGAGATAGACCTGGGCTAACCAATCAGGAAATTATGGCTGCATTCAGCAACAGTATTACCCGTCTTTTTAATATCCGTTATCCGGTCATACAGGCCGGCATGGTCTGGGCCAGCGGCTGGCGCCTGGCCAGTGCGGTCGGCAATGCAGGCGGTTTGGGCATCATCGGCTCCGGCAGCATGTACCCGGATGTGCTGCGTGATCATATCCGCCAGTGCAAACAGGCTACAGACCAGCCTTTTGGCGTGAACGTGCCTTTGCTGTACCCGGATATCGACAAACACATCCAGATCATTATCGAGGAAGGGGTGCGCATCGTTTTTACCTCTGCCGGCAATCCTAAAAGCTGGACGCCCGTACTGAAAGAAAAAGGCATTACCGTAGTGCATGTGGTGTCCAGCGCCAAATTCGCGCTCAAAAGCCAGGAAGCCGGTGTGGATGCTGTGGTAGCGGAGGGTTTTGAGGCAGGCGGCCACAATGGCCGGGAAGAAACCACTTCCATGGTACTGATACCGATGGTGGCCGACGCCGTGCAGATCCCGGTTATCGCAGCGGGAGGCATTGCCTCCGGCAGGGCCATGGCGGCAGCTTTTGCCCTGGGCGCATCGGGCGTACAGGTGGGCAGCCGGTTTGTAGCTACGCCGGAAGCCTCATCGCATATGCTCTTCAAGGAAGCGGTGGTGAAAGCCGGGGAAGGGGATACCATGTTGTCCATGAAAAAACTGACACCGGTGCGGTTACTGAAAAATGCTTTTTATGATGCGGTGCGCGCCGCAGAACTGAAAGGCGCCGGCCCGGAAGAACTTGCCTTGCTGCTGGGCCGCGGCAGGGCGAAACTTGGCATGTTCGAAGGAAGGCTCGATGAAGGTGAACTGGAGATCGGGCAGGTCAGCGCCATGATCAAAGACATCAAACCCGCCGCGGAGATCGTAAAAGAGATATGGGAGGAGTTCAACAGCGTCCGTCAGCAGCTATATCAAATGTAATGCCCCGCAGAAGCCCTGCCGCTGAAGGGAGTGACACAACGGCGGCCGCATACATGATCTGCCGCCGGTCCCCAACTCTTCCCCACGCTATAAAAAAAGCCGGACCAATGCCCGGCTTCGCTTTTATCAAAAAAATAATCAATTCTTCCTCACGAGCCACTTCCCCACTTCCTTCAGCGTCACTTTCTTTCCGTACAGCAGTATCCCCGTCCGGTAGATCTTTGCCGCCAGCCAGGTGGTACCGATAAAACCGGCTATCAGGAACAAAACGGACAAACCCAGCTGCCAGTAAGGCACCGTTCCCGGCACCCCGTAAGGGATACGCGCCATCATCACTACAGGCGAAGAGAAAGGAATGATGCTTCCCCACACCGCCAGCTGCCCGTTGGGGTTACGCACGGCGGCAAACATGATAAATATGGAGATGATCACCGGAAGCGTGATGGGGAAAGTAAGCGCCTGTGCTTCGTTGGGATCTTCATTCACCAGGCTGCCCACAGCTGCGAACAACGCCGCATAGAAAAGGTAACCGCCCAGGAAATAAAACACAAAGCAGGTAATGATCAGCGGCCAGTTCACGCCTTCCACCACAAAGTTGATCTTGCTGATGGCCTCCGCCATGGCGGCGTTATTGCCTGTGCCCTGCGCCGCGGCGGCGTTCACGGTATCCGGACTCACAAACAGCGGCAGCAGCATCTGCAGACCCACGATCAGCACGATCCATATCAGGAACTGCGTGAGGCCCACACCGGCAATGCCCACGATCTTGCCCATCATCAGCTGGAACGGCTTCACGCTGGAGATCATGACTTCCGCCACGCGGTTCATTTTTTCCTCCATCACCCCGCGCATTACGGTGGTGCCGAAAACGAGCAGGATGATATATACCAGGAAGGCGGCGCCATACCCTACGGCATAGGCCAGTCCGGCGCTGCCTTTCTTTTCGTCCTTGCCGGCAAGGTTCACAATATCGATATCCGCACGGATGCTTTCCACTTTTTCCTTGTCGATACCGGCCACTTCCATTCTCTTGTCTTCCAGCACATTTTCCAGCCGCCGCTCCATATTGGATTTGAGCATAACGTTCATCTGGCCTTTGCTGTAATACACGATGCTGCCGGGGCGGTTGATGTCCATCTCCGGAATGTGCAGCAGACCGGTGTAGCCGTGGGACAGATAAGTATTCTTGAAGGTATCCACCCTGGCATCCACGAACTTGTAATGTACCCCGCCGTCATCCGCCAGCTTTCCCTGGAACACTTTGCTATCATCCACTACGGCGATCTTCTCATTGTCGCCGGACTGCATCATCAGTATAGGAATGAGCATCATGGCGATAAACAGCACGGGTACAAGCAGGGTGACGATCAGAAAGGACTTCTTTTTCACCCGGGTGAGGTACTCCCTTTTTATGATGATCCATATTTTGTTCATAAGAGAAGAATATTAGAGGTTTAGACTTCGGTGCTTTTTACCCGGGAGATGAATACTTCGTTGATGGTAGGCAATATTTCCTCAAAGTAGTTCACCTGGATGCCGTGTTGTATGAAGTGGGAAAGGATATCGTTCGTTTTGCTGGCTTCGTTGAGCTTCAGGGTGTAGGCCTTTTCATGTTGTTTGATGATGGTAAAGTGCCAGGTAGCCATCTGGGCGGGGTTGGGCTGCTCATCCAGCCCGATGCGGAAGAGATGCTCCTTGAAGTCCTGCTTGATCTGCTTGACGGAGCCATCCAGCACTTTGCGGCCTTTGTTGACCAGTACGATGTGATCGCAGATCTCTTCCACCTGCTCCATGCGGTGGGTGGAGAATATGACGGTGGTGCCGTTTTTCGCCATGTCGAATATCTCGTCCTGTATCAGCTGGGAGTTGATGGGATCGAGGCCGGAGAAAGGCTCATCGAGGATCAGCAGCCTGGGGTGATGCATGATGGTGGAGATGAACTGTACTTTCTGCTGCATGCCTTTGCTCAGCTCTTCCACTTTCTTGTTCACCCAGGAGGTCATCTCGAACTTCGAGAACCAGTAATCGATCTTTTCGCGGGCATCCTGCTTGCTGAGGCCTTTGAGCTGCGCCAGGTACATGGCCTGCTCGCCTACTTTCATTTTCTTGTAAAGACCGCGCTCCTCGGGCATGTAGCCGATGTATTGTATATCCCGCAGGGGGTCGAATTTTTTGCCGTCGAAAATGATCTCGCCGCTGTCCGGGTAAAAGATACCGGTGATCATTCGCAGCAGGGTGGTCTTTCCCGCACCGTTGGGGCCCAGCAGTCCGAATATGCTGCCTTTGGGGATGGCGAAGCTGATATCGTCCACGGCTTTATGCGTGGCATAGTGCTTCCGGAGATGTTGCAGTTCCAGTACGTTCATACTGTTAAGTTAAATGATTAGATGAATGGGCCCAAAGAATTAATATGATAATTTTATAATAATACACGAACACGGGGATTCGATGTACGAACCGCCCGAATGCGCTACAGTGCCGCAGCGATAGCCTCCGCAACCCTTTCCCCGTCCATTGCGGCAGAAACGATCCCTCCCGCATAACCGGCGCCTTCGCCACAGGGGTACAGCCCCGTTACCTGCGGGTGCATCAGCGTTGCGGTATCCCTCGGGATGCGCACCGGGGATGAGGTACGGGATTCGGTGGCCACCAGTATCGCGTCTTCCGTATAATATCCCCTGATCTTTTTCCCGAAAGCCTTAAAGGCTTCCCCCAGCCTGCTGTGTACCGCCGCGGGCAACACTTCGCGGAGGTCCACGCTGTTCACGCCCGGGATGTAGGAGCAATCCGGCAAGGTAGCGGACACTTTGCCCCTGACAAAGTCCGTCATCCGCTGAGCGGGTGCTACAAAATTGCCGCCTCCCGCTGCGAATGCATCGCGCTCCACCATCTGCTGGTAATGCATGGCAGCCAGCGCGCCTTCGCGGGCGAATGGCGCAAAGTCCGTTTCATCCACCGTCACCACCATACCGGAATTGGCAAAGGGGTTGTTGCGTTTTGAGGGCGACCAGCCGTTCACCACCAGCTCCCCCGGTGAGGTGGCCGCGGGGGCAATGATGCCACCGGGACACATACAGAAGGAGAACACGCCCCGGCCATCTACCTGCTCCACAAGGCTGTAGCTGGCCGGTGGCAGGAAGTCGCCACGCAGCGGGCAATGATATTGCACGCTGTCGATCAGTGTTTGCGGATGCTCTACACGAACGCCGAGGGCAAAGGGTTTGGCTTCTATTAATATCTGCTGGTCATGCAGCAGCTGGAAGATGTCCCGCGCGGAGTGCCCCGTGGCCAGGATCACCCGGGAAGCTTCCCAGGTGGCGCCATCCGCCGTTTTCACCCCTTGAACGTGCCCGTTATGCAGTACCAGTCCCGTCATCTTTTGTTCAAAATGCACTTCCCCGCCGCAGGCAACGATCTGTTCGCGCATGGCGGTGATGATATGGGGCAGCTTGTTGGTGCCGATGTGCGGATGTGCATCCGCCAGTATATTGTCTTCCGCGCCGAACTGCCGGAAGATATGGAGGATGCGGTTGATGTTGCCCCGTTTGTTGGAGCGGGTGTACAGTTTGCCGTCTGAATAAGTGCCTGCCCCACCTTCTCCGAAGCAGTAGTTGGATTCGGGGTTGACGATGCCTGTTTTGTTGAGGGCGGCAAGGTCCCGCCGCCGGGCGCGTACATCTTTCCCCCTTTCCAGCACAATGGGCCGGAGGCCCAGCTCTATAAGCCGTAATGCGGCGAAAAGCCCGGCAGGCCCGGCTCCTATGATGATCACACGTTGTGCGTTGCCGCGGAGCTGGTCGTAGCAGAACACCGGTTGCTCCCGTTGGCGGAAAGGCTCTTGTATAAAGACTTCCAGCGTGAGCACGTAATATGCCTGCCGGGAGCGGGCGTCTATGGATCGCTTGAGAAGATTAAAGCCGGTAATGGCAGAAGGCCTGATGCCGAGCTGGGCAGCGGCCAGTCTTGTTATGCTGCGCTGGTGGGCAGCATCCTGTGGAAGCAGCTTGAGGGAGATCTGTTGTATCATCGGTGGTTAGGTATTTATCCTAAAACTGATGCAAAGATAAGGCATCCGGGTGGAAGCGGCGGTGCAGAAGATAAGATAAAGGGGGGCAGGCGTGCGTTTGCAGGGCGGGGCGGGTGCGCCATGCATATGCATAACAGGCGGTGAGCAGCGGCGTTGAAGACAATATAAAGGCGGCAGGCATTTGTCCGAATAACAAAGGGCCCCGTTTTGCGGGACCCTTTGCATGCTAATATGTTGCTACCTGGAAGGTTAGAACGGCAGATCATCACCGCTGTTGCCGCCGCTGTTACCGCCTCCGTTGCTGAAGGGCGCTTCCTGGGATGTGTTGTAATCAGGCTGGCGGTCCGCTCCGGGCTGTGCCTGCATCATGCTTTCCATGCGCCATGCATCGAGGTTGGTGATGTAGTTCACCTTGCCGTCTTTTTCCCAGCGGGTGCCTTTTATATTAAAATAAACTTTAACCATTTCACCTTCATTGTGGCGATCAACGATAGCAGTACGGTCCTGTACAGACTGAAACTTGACATAATTCGTAATCACCCGGCCGTTTATATCATCGGATTTCTCTATCACGAATTCCCGGGTCTTGAATGATTCACTGCGTTGAACCGTGTTGTACTTCACTATCAGCTTTCCGGTAATTTCAAAACTCATAAAAACAAATTTAAAATTTCAATTGCGCCAAAGATAAGTTTTTCAATATAGGATCACTGAATTACTTTTGCACAAGTTATTCTACATTTATGCGAACAACACCATACATTTGCACGAAAATTGAGAATACCGAATGCAGTTTTCCAAAAAAGTGAGATACACCGAAGCCGATAAAAAGTTCCCACCGGGAGTATGATTTTTCAAGCTGAGCATGGGCAATGTTATTTTACCTGTTAAGCTGATGATTTCTGGCAAATCAGCAAACAGATAT